>NZ_JBHUWC010000152.1:0-9844 GCF_042670225.1 Isoptericola sp. NPDC057191
CCGTCCGGCGCGCGCCCCGGCGCACCGACCCCCGGTCCGCGCCCCGCGGCGCCGAAGCCGGCGCCCGCCGCGCGCGAGCAGCGTGACGGCCGAGAGGGCCGCGACGGCCGCGACAGCCGCGACGGCAAGGGTGGCCGTTCGCCGCGCCCCGGCAACAACCCGTTCGCCTCGAGCCAGGGCATGCCCCGCCAGGGGCAGCGCCCCGGTGGCGGTGCCCCGCGCCCGGGCAACAACCCGTTCGCGTCGAGCCAGGGCATGCCGCGCCCCGGCCAGCGCCCGGACCGCGGCGAGGCCGCGCCCGAGCGTTCGGGCGAGCGTCCTGGCGGTCCCCGTCCGGGCGGTCCCCGCCCCGGCGGCCCGCGTCCGGCGGCGCCCCGCCCCGGCGGCGGCGCGCGTCCGAACCCGGGCATGATGCCGGGCCGTACCTCCATGCCGCGTCCGGGCGAGCGCCCGGCGCCCTCGGGCGGCGGTCGTGGCGGCGGTCGTGGCGGCGGCCCCGGCGGCAACGCCGGTGGTGGCGGCGGTTTCCGTCCGGGTGGTGGCGGCGGTTTCGCCGGCCGTCCCGGCGGTCGCGGCGGTGCCGGGCGTGGCTCCACGCAGGGTGCGTTCGGTCGCGCCGGCGGGCGCCCCGTGCGCGGGCGGAAGTCGAAGCGCGCGAAGCGCCAGGAGTTCGAGCAGATGCAGGCGCCGTCGCTCGGCGGCGTGCAGGTCCCTCGCGGCAACGGCTCGACCGTCGTCCGCCTGCGGCACGGCTCGTCCCTGAACGACTTCGCCGACAAGATCGACGCCAACCCCGCCAGCCTGGTCACGGTGCTGTTCCACCTCGGTGAGATGGCGACCGCGACGCAGTCGCTGGACGAGGACACGTTCGGCACCCTGGCGTCCGAGCTCGGCTACGTCATCGAGATGGTGTCGGCCGAGGAGGAGGACCGCGAGCTGCTCGGGTCCTTCGACATCGACCTGGAGGCCGAGGAGGCCGACGAGTCGGACGAGGACCTCATGGCGCGTCCGCCCGTCGTCACCGTCATGGGTCACGTCGACCACGGCAAGACGCGTCTTCTCGACGCGATCCGCCAGACCGACGTCGTCTCGGGCGAGGCCGGCGGCATCACCCAGCACATCGGCGCCTACCAGGTGCGTCGTGAGCACGAGGGCATCGACCGCCCGATCACCTTCATCGACACCCCGGGTCACGAGGCGTTCACCGCCATGCGTGCCCGTGGTGCCCAGGTGACGGACATCGCGATCCTCGTGGTCGCCGCCGACGACGGCGTCATGCCGCAGACGGTGGAGGCGCTCAACCACGCCCAGGCGGCGAACGTGCCGATCGTGGTCGCGGTGAACAAGGTGGACAAGGAGGGGGCCAACCCCGACAAGATCCGCCAGCAGCTCACCGAGTACAACCTGGTGGCCGAGGAGTACGGCGGCGACACGATGTTCGTCGACGTCTCCGCCAAGCAGAACCAGGGCATCGACCAGCTCCTCGAGGCCGTCCTGCTCACCGCGGACGCCTCGCTGGACCTCCGGGCGAACCCGGACAAGGACGCCCGAGGCGTGGCCATCGAGGCCAACCTCGACAAGGGCCGCGGCGCCGTCGCGACCGTCCTCGTCCAGTCGGGCACCCTGCAGGTCGGTGACGCGATCGTCGCGGGCACGGCCCACGGCCGCGTGCGCGCCATGTTCGACGAGCACGGCAACGCCGTGACCGAGGCAGGCCCGGCGCGTCCGGTGCTCGTGCTCGGCCTCGCGTCCGTGCCGAGCGCCGGCGACACCTTCCTGGTGGCGCCGGACGAGCGCACCGCGCGTCAGATCGCCGAGAAGCGCGAGGCCGCCGAGCGTGCGGCCCTCCTCGCCAAGCGCCGCAAGCGCATCAGCCTGGAGGACTTCACCAAGGCGCTCGAGCAGGGCAAGGTCGAGACCCTCAACCTGGTCCTCAAGGGCGACGTCTCGGGTGCCGTCGAGGCGCTGGAGGACGCGCTGCTCAAGATCGACGTCGGCGACGAGGTCGAGCTGCGCGTCATCCACCGCGGTGTCGGTGCGATCACGCAGAACGACGTCAACCTGGCCACGGTCGACAACGCGATCATCATCGGCTTCAACGTGAAGTTCGGTGAGCGTGTCGAGGACCTCGCGGACCGCGAGGGCGTCGAGGTCAAGTTCTACTCGGTCATCTACCAGGCGATCGAGGACGTCGAGGCAGCGCTCAAGGGCATGCTCAAGCCGGAGTACGAGGAGGCCCAGCTGGGCACCGCGGAGATCCGCCAGGTCTTCCGTTCCTCGAAGTTCGGCAACATCGCGGGCTCGATCATCCGGTCGGGCACCATCCGTCGCAACACCAAGGCGCGCGTCCTGCGTGGCGGCAAGATCGTCGGGGACGACCTCACGATCGAGTCGCTGCGTCGCGAGAAGGACGACGTCACCGAGGTCCGCGAGGGCTTCGAGTGCGGTATCGGCCTCGGGTCGTTCAACGACATCACCGAGGGTGACATCATCGAGACCTTCGAGATGCGCGAGAAGCCGCGCGCCTGATCGTCGCGCCGCAAGGTACAGCCCGACGGCGCCTCGCCCCACCCAGCCTCGACACGAGCACGGGCGGGGCGGGGCGCCGTCGGCGTCGAGAAAGAGAGACACACGCATGCCTGGTCAGAAGGCCGACAGGCCGGAGAACCCGCGCGCCCGCAAGCTGGCGGACCGCATCAAGGAGATCGTCGCGCAGCTGCTCGACACCCGGATCAAGGACCCGCGCCTCGGGTTCGTCACCGTGACCGACGTGCGCGTCACGGGCGACCTGCAGAACGCCTCGGTGTTCTACACGGTGCTCGGCACCGACGAGGAGCGCACCGGCACCGCCGCGGCGCTGGAGAGCGCCAAGGGTGTGATCCGCTCGGAGGTGGGCAAGCAGACCGGCGTCCGGCTCACGCCGACGATCGAGTTCTTCCTGGACTCGATGCCGGAGAACGCCGCGCACCTGGACGCCGCCCTCCTGGAGGCGCGCCGGCGCGACGCCGAGCTAGCGGCGCTGCGCGAGGGCAAGGGGTTCGCCGGCGAGTCCGACCCGTACCGCAAGCCGCACGAGGACGACGAGGACGCCGAGTCCTGACCTGCCGGCGCCGTGGGCCAGGATGGGGTCATGACCGTGCACGGTGAGGACCCTGACCTGGCCCGCGACGTCGACCGGGCCTGCCGGCTCACCGGGACGTTCACCCTGCGCAGCGGGCAGATGGCGTCCGAGTACTTCGACAAGTATCTGTTCGAGTCGGACCCGGCGCTGCTCGCCCGCGTAGCGGCGCAGCTGATGCCCCTGGTGCCCGCGGACACGGACCTGCTCGGAGGGCTGGAGCTCGGCGGGGTGCCCCTCGTGACCGTCCTCAGCTCCCTGACCGGCCACCCTGCGCTGTTCGTGCGCAAGGAGGCCAAGCGCTACGGCACGGCGAAGCTCGCGGAGGGGCCGGCGGTCGCCGGCCGCCGCGTGACGCTCGTCGAGGACGTCGTGACGACGGGCGGCGCGGTCCGCGACGCGACGCTGGCCCTGCGCGCCGAGGGAGCCGTCGTCGAGACGGTGGTGTGCGCGATCGACCGTAGCCCGGCCGGGACCTCGCCGCTGGCGGACCTGGGCGTCGAGCTGCGTGCGGTCCTCACCAAGAGCCGTCTCGACGCCGCCCGCGCCTGACCCACGACCACCACGGAGACCCGATGACCGCGACCGAGCGCCCCGCGCCGCCGCCCCGCCGCCCGACCGCGCCCGACGGGTTCCTCGTCGTCGACAAGCCTGCCGGCTGGACGAGCCACGACGTGGTCGGGAGGTGCCGCCGCCTGGCGGGCACGCGCAAGGTCGGCCACGCCGGCACGCTGGACCCGATGGCGACGGGCGTGCTCGTCGTCGGGGTAGGACGTGCCACGAAGCTGCTCACCTACGTGGTGGGGGCCGACAAGGCCTACGACGCCACGATCCGGCTCGGGGTCGCGACCACGACGGACGACGCCGAGGGCGAGGTCGTCGCGGCAGCGGGGGTCGGCTCGGGCGTGCCTGAGGACGACCTGTCGCGGGAGGTCGCGGCCCTGACCGGCGACATCCGCCAGGTACCCACCACGGTGAGCGCCATCAAGGTCGACGGGAAGCGCGCCTACGCGCGCGCCCGGGCGGGGGAGGACGTGGTCCTCGACGCACGGCCGGTCACGGTGAGCCGCTTCGAGGTGCTCGGCTCCCGCGCGACGACGACGGACGACGGTGTCGCGGTCCTCGACGTCGACGTCACCGTCGTCGTGTCCTCGGGGACGTACGTGCGCGCGCTGGCACGCGACCTCGGCGCGGCCCTCGGCACGGGTGGGCACCTCACCGCCCTGCGCCGTACCCGGGTGGGCGGGTACGCGCTGTCGGGCGCCAGCACGCTGGAGGAGCTGGAGGCGCAGGCGGACTCCGACGGCGTCCTCGCGACGCTGCCGCTCGCGGACGCGGCCCGTGCCACCTTCCCCGTGCGCGACCTCGGCGCCGACGAGGCGCGCGCCCTCGGGTATGGGCAGTGGGTGGCGCCCACCGGCGTGCGGGGCACCGTGGCAGCGATCGGGCCGGACGGCGCGCTCGTCGCGCTCCTGGAGGACACGCGGCGCCGGGGCGAGGACCTGGCGAAGCCCGTCCTGGTCCTCGCCCCGGCGGGGGGCTGACGAGAGGACGTCAGCCCTGCAGGACGGGCGCGCCGTGGCGGGCGGCGCGCTCCAGCTCCTCGTCGCGGGCGGCCTCGGCGTCCGGCTCGACGCCGCCGGCGGTGCGCAGGTGCCCTGCGAGCGACAGCGCGACACCGGCCGCCACCCACAGCCCGAGGGCGAGCCATGCCTGCGCGACGTCCGCGGACGGGAAGTAGGAGAGGTCGCGCAGCAGGGTGGCGCCGGCGCCGGGCGGGAACCACTGGCCGATCGACCCCCAGTGCCACGGGAGGAACTCGGGCGGCATGGTGGCGCCGGAGATCGGGTTCGCGATCAGCATCATCGTGACGGCGCCGACCGCGATCCCCGCCCGCCCCAGCAGGGCCACGAACCCGGTGATCGGCGCGGCCACGGCCGCCAGCGCCAGTGCGCCGGCGCCGGCGTTGGCCCACCAGTCGCCCTGCAGCGCACCGAACCACGACTGTAGGATCATGACGAGGACGACGCCGCCCACGACGGCGTACACGGCCACCGCGAGCACGCGGCGCATCGCGCCCACGACGAGGAGCGAGATGCCGACACCGCCGGCGATCCCGCCGAGCACGAGCGGGAAGAGCGCTGCGGCGAGCCCGGTGCCGCGCGGGTCGTCGGGGGACAGGGGCACGACGTCGGTCACCGTGACCGTGGGCACGACGGACGGGTCCGCCCCGCTCGCGACCGCCTGCTGGGTCAGCCCGGCCTGCAGCCGGCTCGCGGCCGCGGTGAGGAGCTGGTTCGTCACGGGGCTCGCGGCCGAGGCGGTGAGCACCTCGGGCGCGTCGCCGAGCACGATCGCGCCGTAGGCGTCGCGGGACTCGACGGCGGCCACCGCGGCGTCGCGGTCGCCCACCGGCAGCAGGTCGACGACGCCGGGCTGCGTCTCCTCGAAGGTGGCGCCGAGCGCGGCGACTGCCTGCTCCGGTCCGGCGACGGCGACGGGGACGTCCTTCGGCTCGGCCGTGACGGCCGGCCAGGAGAAGGCGAGGACGAGCACGCCGACGACGGCGGCGACACCGAGAGCGAGGCCCAGGACGCGGCCCCACGGGGTGTGGGGCGTGGGCCGAGGTGCGGCGGCGCGGGGCGCGGTGGCAGGGGCGGTGGTGGGCGGCATGAGGCCTCCAGGGCGTAGAGTCATAAAAAACGAATGTTCGTTCTTTATAGAGAGACTGCGCCCTGGTCCCTAGACTTGTCAACCGTCCGCCGTCGTCCTGAGGAAGGGGTCCGATGCCGCGAGTGACCGAGGCGCACCGGGACGCGCGCCGCGCGCAGATCCGCGCCGCCGCCCTGCGCGCTTTCACGGCCAAGGGCTACCAGCGGGCGTCCATCTCGGACGTCGTCGCCGAGTCGGGTCTGTCCGCCGGCGCGATCTACGGTCACTACGAGGGCAAGCGCGCGCTGTTCGCCGCCGTCGCGGAGGAGGTGCTGTCCCGCCGCGGCACCGAGCTCGAGGCCGCCGCTCGCGACGGGGTCCCGCCGTCGCCCGTCGAGGTGCTGACCCTCCTGATGGGCGGCATGACGCGCGACATCCAGGACAACCGCGTGATCGTGCAGCTCTGGGCGGAGTCGACGGTGGACGACATGATCCACGACGTCGTCCAGGAGGTCGTCTCGGCGATCCAGGGTGTCCTCCACGGCGCGCTGCGCGCGTGGTACGCCACCCGCCCGGACCTGTGCGCGGGCGACCCGGACGCCGCGGCCGAGCTGCTGCTGCCCGTGATGCTGGGCCTGGCGCAGGGCTACCTCGTGCAGCGCGCCATGCTCGACGACTTCGACCCCGACCGGTACCTCCGGTCCGCCGCGGCCGTGCTGCCGCGCTGAGCCCGGGTGGGTCCGTCCGTGCGGGTGGTGTCGGTCTATCCTTGACGGTCGGCACCCGGAGCGGGTGCCGACGGCCGACCATCGACGAGACGGAGCGCGACGCGTGCAGGTGTTCACGGGCCTGGACCAGGTCCCCGACGGGTTCGGCCCGTCGGTCGTCACGATCGGCAACTTCGACGGCGTCCATCGCGGCCACCAGGCCGTCCTGGGTCGTCTGGTCGACCTCGCCCGCGCCGACGGCCGTCTCGCCGTGGCGCTCACCTTCGACCCGCACCCCGCCCGGGTGCACCGCCCGGACACCGCCCCCGAGCTGCTGACCGGCCTGCACGACCGTCTCGACCTGCTGAGCCGCACGGGTGTGGACGCCGTCCTCGTGGTGCCCTACACCCTCGATCTCGCCGCGCTCACGCCCGAGGAGTTCGTCACCCGGTACCTCACCGGCGGGCTGGGCGCGCGCAGCGTCGTCGTGGGCCACGACGTGCGCTTCGGCAAGGGCAACGTCGGCACGCTGGCCACGATGGTGGAGCTCGGCGGCACGCACGGCTTCGAGGTCGTCGCCGTCGACGACGTCGGCGAGTGCGCGCCGGGCGCCCGAGGCGCGCGCGAGCGCTGGTCGTCGTCGGCGGCGCGCGCGCTGCTGGCCGAGGGCGACGTGGCCCAGGCGGCCGAGGTGCTGGGCCGGCCGCACCGCGTGCGCGGCACGGTCGTGCACGGCGACGCCCGCGGGCGCGAGCTCGGCTTCCCGACGGCGAATCTCGGCCACGCCGAGGGCATGGTGCCCGCGGACGGCGTGTACGCCGGGCGGCTCCTGCGACCCCAGCTCGCCGCCGCCGTGCCGCCCGACCCGGACGCCGACCTGCCCGCCGCGATCTCCGTGGGCACCAACCCGACCTTCGACGGCGTCGAGCGGCGCGTCGAGGCGTACGTCCTCGACCGCGACGACCTGGACCTGTACGGCGAGACCGTGGTGCTCGAGCTCGTCGAACGGCTGCGCCCGACGCTCCGCTTCGAGGGGATCGAGCCGCTCGTCGAGCAGATGCACGCCGACGTCGAGCGGGCGCGCGAGATCCTGGGCTGACGTCGGGACGGCGACTGGGCACGGGGGAGCGGGTGAAAGCGCGCGCGGTCGGTCACGGGCCCCGACGTGGGCCCTCCCTCCTGGCGTGACGGACCGGGCGACGCCCGGCCGTGGGCCAGGGGGCGACCTCACGGCCCCGTCGCGGCGTGGGTACCGCCCTCCCCAGCTCCATGGTGGTGCCTGCGTCGCAGCACGGCTCCGGGCCGCCTCCCTCGGCGGCCCGGGGCGTGCCCCTGCGCCGGGCCAGCGCGCGCCCGGAGCCCGCGTCTCCCGGAAGGGGCAGAGCCATGGTGGCTCAGCCGACCATCGAGCAGGAAGCGCCCGAGCCCGGGCGTGACGTCCATGCGGACCCCGTCGGCCGCACCGTGCGCAGCGTGCGCCACGGCGGCCAGGTCCGACCACACCCCCGGCCGCGTCCGCGGCCGGACGCCGACCCGGGGTCGTCGCCGGCGCCGCTGCTGCACGAGACGGAGCTCGCGGTGCTGCGGGACATCGTGGAGGAGCGGTTCGAGGCGACGACCTCGTTCGACTACCTCTTCCGTGACCTGCGTGGGCACTTCCCCGCGGCGCACCTGCCGGTCACCTCTGGCGGCACCCCGCCGGACGGCCCGATCAGGAACGCCACGGTGGACACGGTCGTCGCGGCCCTGAAGAAGCTCGGCGCGGGGATGATCGAGCCGCCCGGGCCGCCGAACCCGGCGTTGGACTCCACGATCCCGGCGGTCTACACGTACTGGGGCCAGTTCATCGACCACGACATCACCCTCAACACGAACGGACCGGACGAGCGGCCCGCGCCGGGGGAGCGGCCCCGGCCCGGCGACCTCGTGCTGGGGGACATCGTCGCCGAGCCCTTCACGGCGTTCCCGCCCGAGGTGGTGGTCCGCAGCCTGCACAACGGGCGGCACCCCTTCCTCAACCTCGACAGCCTGTACGGCAGCGGCCCGCGGTTCCCCGGCGAGCCGGGCCGGCGGACCACGCGCAGCGAGGCCGCCTACGCCACGACCGACCCGGCCAAGCTCGCGCTCGGACGGGTGGCGACCGCGGCGATCCCCGGCTTCGCGCTCGTCCCCCCGGGCGACGACCCGCAGCGGGACCTGCCGCGGTTCTCGTCCGCGGAGGTCGCGGCGCTCACCGTCCCGCCGGCGGACCGGCCTGCGCCCGGCTCCGCGAAGATCCCGGACGGCCGCAACGACGAGAACCTCGTCGTCGCCCAGCTCCACCTGGGGTTCATCCGGTTCCACAACGCGGTCGTCGACTGGGTCCGCCGCACCGAGCCGTGGCTCACCGTCGACGAGCGGGCCGTCTTCGACCGGGCGCAGCGGCTCACCCAGCACCACTACCAGTGGCTCGTCGTCCACGACTACCTGCGCACCCTCACCAAGCCGGGGGTGCTCGACGAGGTCCTCGTGGAGCCGTCGCTGCTGTTCCGGCCCCGGCGCAAGGTCGCAATGCCCCTGGAGTTCGCCGTCGCGGCGTTCCGCTTCGGGCACTCGATGGTGCGCAACGGCTACGACTTCAACCTCAACTTCGGCAAGGTGGTGCCGGCGGCGGCGCCTCCCCGGGCCGCGTTCGGGAGCCTCGTGCAGCTGTTCGAGTTCACCGGGGGAGGCGGCCTGGTCCCGACCGGTGCGCCGCGCGGCGAGGTCCTGCCGTCGAACTGGCCGATCGACTGGGCGCGGTTCGTCGACAAGGGGGACCCCGACCGGCGGCGCTCGGCGGCGAAGATCGACCCGTTCCTGGCCGCCGGGCTGTCCACCATGCTCAAGGAGGGCAACGACCCGGGCCTGCCGCCCGGCGTCAGCGCGCTGCTCAAGCAGCTCGCGCAGCGCAACCTGCTGCGCGGGTACTGGTTGTCGCTGCCGACGGGCGAGGCGGTGGCGCGAGCCCTGCACGTCCCGCCGCTCACGCCCGAGCAGCTCACGCGCGGCGCCTCCCAGGGGGTCAAGGACGCGCTGGCGGAGCTCGACGGCACGCCCCTGTGGTACTACGTCCTCAAGGAGGCGGAGATCCAGGGGAACGGCAACTTCCTGGGCGACGTCGGCAGCCGCATCCTGTGCGAGACCTTCGTCTACCTGCTGAAGGCGGACCCGGACTCGTTCCTCAGCACCGGGTGGAACCCGTCGCAGGGCGTGCGCATCGACGGCGGGAGGATGATCACGACGATCGGCGACCTGCTCCGTTTCGCGGGAGTCCTGACCCTCGACGACGGCACCACGTTCCGTCAGGTCGACGGGCGTCCGGCGGGGCACGACGGCGACTGAGCCC
>NZ_JBHUWC010000153.1:0-9815 GCF_042670225.1 Isoptericola sp. NPDC057191
GCGCCACCCGCGCCGCGCCGTCGGACGAGTCGTCCGAGCCACCGCCCGCCCCGGCCGTCATCCCTCCTGTCGATCACCCGACTCCTTCTGTAGTCCGGGTGCCCGCTGTGGTCGGAGCGACGCCGGTGCCCACGTGGTGCGCGGTCGTGGAAAACTACAGGGGTCACCCGGCGAAAGGCCCCCGATCATGACCACTTCCAGCACCACCTCCTCCGCCCCGAGCACCGACGCGTCCGGCATCCTCCCGGCCGAGCTCGAGGACCTCGTCGCACTCTTCGACGTGCGGGCGACGGACAGCCCGACGCCCGACGCCGAGCGCGAGGCCGCGCTGCAGGCGCCGAAGTTCGGCACCGTCTTCTCCGACCACATGGCCCGCATCAGCTGGCGCCAGGGCGACGGGTGGCTCGACCGCCGCATCGAGAAGTACGGCCCGCTGCAGATCGACCCCGCGACCGCCGTCCTGCACTACGCGCAGGAGATCTTCGAGGGGATGAAGGCGTACAAGCACGACGACGGGTCGGTCTGGACGTTCCGCCCGGACGCCAACGCGGCGCGGTTCGCCCGGTCGGCGCACCGCCTGGCGCTGCCCAGCCTGTCGGTGGACGACTTCATCGGCTCCATCGCCGCGCTCGTGCGCACGGACCTCGACTGGGTGCCGTCCGGGGAGGACTCCAGCCTGTACCTGCGGCCCTTCATGTTCGCGTCCGAGACGTTCCTGGGCGTGCGTCCCGCGGCCGAGGTGGAGTACCTCGTCATCGCCTCGCCCGTGGGCCCGTACTTCGCCGGCGGCGTGAAGCCGGTGTCGATCTGGGTGTCGGAGGACTACCACCGGTCCGGGCCGGGCGTCACGGGCGACGCCAAGTGCGGCGGGAACTACGCCGCGAGCCTCCTGCCGCAGATGATCGCGCAGGAGCAGGGCTTCGACCAGGTGTGCTTCCTCGACGCGACCACGAACACGTACCTCGAAGAGCTCGGCGGCATGAACGTGTTCGTCGTCATGGCGGACGGCTCGGTGCACACCCCGGAGCTCACGGGCTCGATCCTCGAGGGTGTGACGCGCTCGTCGATCCTGCAGCTCGCCGCGGACCACGGTCGCGACGTCGTGGAGCGCCGGATCCCGATCTCCGAGATCGCCGCGGGGCTCGCGGACGGCAGCGTGGCCGAGATGTTCGCCTGCGGGACCGCCGCCGTCATCACCCCCGTCGGCCGGCTGGCGGGCAGCTCGTTCGACCACCAGGTCGGCGGCGGGGAGCCCGGCGAGCTCACCATGGCGATCCGTTCCGAGCTGACCGACATCCAGTACGGCCGCGCCGCGGACCGCCACGGCTGGATGCGCCGGCTCGCCTGATCCCCACCCCGGGAGGCTGTCGACCCATGCCCACCCCGATCACGGCGGGCGAGCTGAACCGTACGACGCTCGCGCGCCAGCAGCTGCTCACCCGGTCCGACGACGACCTCGTGTCGGTCGTGGGCCGGGTGGGCGGGCTGCAGGCGCAGCACGCCGACATGCCGTACATCGCGCTCTGGGCGCGGCGGGCGGGCCAGACGGTCGCCGAGCTCGAGCACGCCCTGACGGACCGGTCCGTGGTCAAGGCGACCGTCATGCGGTCCACGCTGCACGTGGTGCCCAGCGCCGACTGGCCGCTGCTCGACGCGGTCTCGGCGGAGCAACGACTGGCGGGCTGGCGCGCGAGCGCACGCCGCGCAGGGGTGGACCTGGTCGCCCTCAACCGGGCCGTGCGTGCGTTCTGCGCCGAGCCGCGGACGCTGGACGAGGTGGAGGCGTTCGCCGCGGAGCAGTACCCGGACGTCGACGCCGTCGCGGCGATCCCCGGCGGGGTGAGCCGCGCATGGTGGCGCCTCGCGAGCGCCGGTGGTGGGCTGGTGCACGTGCCGCCGAGCGGGATGTGGGGTTCCCACGTCGCGGCGCACCATCAGGACGGCGTGCACTGGCTCGCCGACGTGCTGCCGCACCCGCTGCCCTCGCCGCCGGCCGACGAGGCGCGCGCCCGGGCGGTGTCCCGCTACCTGGCGGCCTTCGGCCCGGCGTCCGTGCGGGACGTCGCGCGGGGCCTTGGGGTGCGCGGCGTCGGCGCGATGAAGCGGGCGCTCGCCCTGCTGGAGCTGCGGGTGTACACCGCGCCCGACGGGCGTGAGCTGCTGGACCTGGCCGACGCCGACCTCACGCCCGCCGACACCCCGGCCCCGGTTCGGCTCCTGCCTCGCTGGGACCAGCTCCTCGTCGCGCTCGACGAGCGGTCCCGGCTCCTCGACGCCGAGCACGCGGGCCTCGTCTACCGGCGGAACGCCGACGTGCTCCCGACCCTCTGGGTGGACGGGCGGGTGGCCGGGACCTGGTCGCTGGACGTCGACGCGCGCCGGGCCACGGTGCACCTCGAGCCCTTCACCGGGGACGCGTGGGCAGCCCACCGCGACGAGCTGGAGGCCGAGGCGGGCTCGCTCCTCGACCTCGTGGCGGAGGACGCGCCGCAGCGCGAGGTCACCTGGTCCGCGGAGCCGGCCGCACGAGAGTCCGGCCGAGCACGCCGTTGAGCATGGCGGAGACCGCCACCCCGAGCACCGCCCACACCAGGGCGGTCGCCACCGCGGACCCGGCGGGCCCGTCGCCCGTGAACGGCAGCGCGGCGAGGATCACCGTGGTCAGGGCGACCAGCCAGCCGAAGAACATCCGGGGCCGCGGCACCACTCGTACGAGCGCCTGCAGCACGACGGCGGCGAGCAGGGCGAAGACCGCGCCGGTGAGCGCCCACGCGAGCCCGGGCGCGCCGGGCAGCGCGCGGGACGGCCCGAGCAGCCCCACACCGAACGCGCCGTCGAACACGACCGAGGCGGTGAGCCCCAGGACGGCGCACACCAGGACGGTGACGGCGGCGCCCGACCAGTAGCGCGGCCGGTCGAGGGCGAGCAGGGCGCGCGACGTCGGGGCCGGCGCGTCCCACGCGTCGACGGGCTCGGCCGTCGGCACGGTGTCCGGCAGGATCCCGGGCGGGGGGTCCGCAGGGCTCGTGGGACCGCCGGGTGTTCGCGACTCGCTCATCGGTACGGCCTCCTGACCTCGGGTGACAAGGGCAAGCCGACCACAGCCGCCCCTCGGTCGCACGGTAGCGGGCGGGGTAGCCCGGGGCCGTGGGGTGGACGCCCTGTCCTGGCGGCGGGCGGGTGTGGCACCATGTGGCCCATGACACGCCTCGCGCACCAGCGTCGCTTCCTCATCATTCCGTAGCGCGTCCGGCACACCGTCCGGACGCGCAGACCTTCCGTACCCCGGAGGGTCTTTTTTGTTGATCAGATCGTCCAGAGCTCCACGAGCTGGGGAGTCCCCGCATGACCGCCACCCCGTTCCACGTGTACGACACCACCCTGCGCGACGGCGCGCAGCAGGAGGGCATGAACCTCTCGGTGGCGGACAAGCTGGCCATCGCGCCGCTGCTGGACGAGATGGGCGTCGGCTTCATCGAGGGTGGCTGGCCGGGCGCCGTGCCCAAGGACACGGAGTTCTTCCGGCGCGCGGCCAAGGAGCTCGACCTCCGCAACGCGGTGCTCGCCGCGTTCGGCGCCACCCGCAAGGCGGGCACCCGCGCCTGGGACGACCCCCAGGTGCGCGCGCTGCTCGACTCCGAGGCGCCGGTCGTGACGCTCGTGGCCAAGTCCGACGTCCGGCACGTCGAGCGCGCCCTGCGCACGACGCCGGCCGAGGGCCTGGCGATGATCGCGGACACCGTGGCGTTCCTCGTCGGCGAGGGGCGCCGCGTGGTGGTCGACGCCGAGCACTTCTTCGACGGCTACCGCTTCGACCCGGCCTACGCCCGGGCCGCGGCCGAGGCGGCGTTCGAGGCGGGCGCCGAGGTGGTCGCGCTCTGCGACACCAACGGCGGCATGCTGCCGCACTGGGTGACCGACGTCGTGACCGAGGTGCGCGAGGCCCTCGGCCTGCCGCACGTGAGCGACGCCGTCGCGGGCGACCGGCTCCTCGGCGTGCACGCCCACAACGACTCGGGGTGCGCCGTGGCGAACACCCTGGCCGCCGTGGCCGCCGGGTGCGGGCACGTGCAGGGCACCGTGAACGGGTACGGCGAGCGCACGGGCAACGTGGACCTCGTCACCGTCGTCGCGAACCTCGAGCTCAAGCACGGGCTGCGCACGCTCACCGGGGGCGGTCTCGAGGAGGCCACCCGCATCGCGCACGCCGTCGCCGAGATCACGAACATCTCGCCGTACGCCCGGCAGCCCTACGTGGGCGCGAGCGCCTTCGCCCACAAGGCGGGGCTGCACGCGAGCGCCATCAAGGTGGACCCCGACCTGTACCAGCACATCGACCCCACCGCCGTCGGCAACGACATGCGCATGCTCGTGTCCGACATGGCGGGGCGCGCGTCGATCGAGCTCAAGGGGCGCGAGCTGGGCTACGACCTCAGCGGTCAGGGCGAGCTCCTCACCCGCGTCACCACCCGCGTCAAGGACGCGGAGGCGCAGGGCTACACCTTCGACGCGGCCGACGCGTCGTTCGAGCTGCTGCTGCGCGAGGAGCTCACGGGTGCGCGGCAGTCGTACTTCCGGGTGGAGAGCTGGCGCACGATCGTCGAGACGGTCGCCGGGGGAGCGGGGCACGACGCCGCGGGCCGGGAGGCGGACGCCGTCGCCGAGGCGACGGTGAAGCTGCACGCCGGGGGCGAGCGCGTCGTCGCGACGGGGGAGGGCAACGGCCCGGTGAACGCTCTCGACCAGGCCTTGCGCAGCGCGCTCACGCACGGCTACCCGCAGATCGAGAAGTTCGAGCTGATCGACTTCAAGGTGCGGATCCTCGACGCGCAGCAGGGCACGGACGCGACCACGCGCGTGCTGGTCGAGACGACGGACGGGCAGCACTCGTGGTCCACCGTCGGGGTGGGGGCGAACGTCATCGAGGCGGCGTGGGAGTCGCTCATCGACGCGTACGTGTACGGCCTGCTGCACGCGGGCGTCGAGCCTCGCTGACCGGCCGAGGTCCCGCGGTGGCTACCGCGGTGCGCGGGCCTGCAGGCGGTGGGGCTGCACGGCCTCGTACGTGGCCTTGAGCGCCGCGGTGGTCTGGTCGTAGCGGCGCTGCGCGACGCGCACGAACAGGAAGTCGACGATGGCGAGCTGCGCGATGCGGCTCGACATCGCGCCGGAACGGAACTGGGTCTCGCGCGCCGTCGTGGACAGCACGACGTCGGCGAGCTCGGCCAGCGGGGACGACGGGAAGTTGGTGACGGCGACCGTCGTGGCGCCCGCCTCCTGCGCGAGGGTGAGCGCCTGGACCGTCTCCATCGTCGTGCCCGTGTGCGAGACGGCGACGGCGACCCCGCCCTTGCCGAGCAGGGCCGCGGACTGGAGCTGGCCGTGCAGGTCCACCGGGGCGAAGCAGACGATGCCGATGCGGGAGAGCTTCTGCGCCAGGTCCTGCGCGGTGAGGCCGCTGGACCCCGAGCCGTAGACGTCGACGCGGGGGGCGGCGGCCATGGCGTCGACGGCGCGCTCGAGGGCGTCGAGGTCGAGCATGCGCGCCGTCTCCTCGATGGTCCGGGCCTCGTGGAAGGCGATCTTGGAGACGACGTCGGTGGCGGTGTCGGTCCGGTTGATCTCGCCCTCGGCGATGCCGGAGCGCTCGAGCTCGACGGCGCGGCGGCTGGTGGCCTGTGCGAGGTCGATGCGGAACTCCGGGTAGCCGGCGTAGCCCACGGCGCGGCAGAAGCGCACGACGGTCGCCTGGGAGGTCCCGGCGCGTGCCGCGAGCTCGGTGATGGTGGCGCCGACGACGCCGGGCGGGTCGTCGAGCACGACGGACGCGATGCGCGCCTCGGCGGGTCGCAGGGTGGGCAGCGTCTGGCGGAGCCGGACGAGGACGTCACCGTTCATGCGCGGGGGTCTCCTTCCCGGCGGGCGCCGGTGTCAGGGGTGGGCGGGGCGGACGGCCGGGCGGTGCCGCGCACCGTGACCCAGGGCTCGTACGGCTCGACGAGCGCGCCGCCACGGTCGTCGACGAGCGATCGGGCGAGGCGCAGCGCGCCGTCGAGCGGGCTGCCCTCTGCGGGCAGGAGCCGGACGTCGGGGCGCAGCGCCGACAGGCGCGCCACGAGCGGGGTGCGTACGGCGTCCCCGATCTGCAGGACGCCGCCGGTCACGGCGGCCAGCGGCGGGATGCCGGGTCGCAGCGCGGCGGCGAGGGTCTCGGCGAGGTGGGTGCCGGCGTCGTGCAGGATGCCCTGGGCCACCTGGTCGCCGGCGTGGGCGGCGTCCGCGACGGCGGGCGTGAACGACGCGAGCACGTGGGCCCGGTCGGCGCGGCCGTAGAGCGCCGCCGGCCAGCCCTCGACGGGACCGAAGCGCTCGATCCCGGCGGCGAGCAGCGTGGGGGAGGCGGGGCCGGGCCGGCCGTCGTGCGTGGCGACCGCGGCGCGCAGCCCGTGCGCGCCGATCCAGGAGCCGGAGCCGAGGTCGCCCAGCAGGTGCCCCCAGCCGTCCGCGCGGTGCCAGCGACGGCGCAGGTCGGTGGCGAGGACGATCGCGCCGGTGCCGACCGCGGCGACGGCGCCGGGCCGGCCGCCGAGGGCGCCGAGGTGCGCGGCGAGCGCGTCCGCGGCGACGGCCGTGGCGCGGGCGCCGGCGGCGTGCAGGACGTCGTGCAGGGCGCCGGGGTCGGCGACGAGGGACGGCAGCCCGGTGACCGACAGGGCGGCGGCCGCGATCCGCACCCCCGGCCACCGGCCGGCCAGGTCGGCGACGAGCTCGGCCACGACGTCGGCGGCGTCGCTCCCGGCGGCGGTGATCCGCACGGGACGGCCGGTGAGGGCGAGGGTGTCGTCGGCGACGGGGCCGTGCGCGGGCACGGCGACGAGTCGGGCGCCGCTGCCGCCGACGTCGACGGCGACGACGTGCTCGGGAGCGAGGGGCGGGGCGTTCGTGCCGGTCACGGGGAACAGTGTGGCAGTCATTTTCTTGCGGAGGGGGGCTAACGAAACGAATCTCGCCCGCTCGAGGGGCGGTGTGACCGACGCCGCGTCCCACCCGGGCGCGGCACGGCTACCGTAAGGACGTGCATGGTGAGTACAAGGTTCCCGGTGGCAAGCTCGTGACGGTCGACCTCGACGTGCGCGAGGGGATGCTCGCCGACGTCCGGCTCAGCGGCGACTTCTTCCTCGAGCCGGACGACGCGCTCGAGGTGATCGACGCCAGCCTGGTGGGGCTGCCGCGCGAGACGTCCACGGGCGAGCTCGCGCGCGCCGTCGACGACGGACTGCGGATCGCGGAGCAGGACGGCCGCGTGGCGGGCGCGGTGACGATGGTCGGCTTCGACGCCTGGGCGGTGGCCGTCGCGGTGCGCCGCGCGCTGGGCCTGGCGACCACGTGGGACGACCACACCTTCGAGGTGCTGCGCCCGGGCCCGCTGGCCCCGGCCACCCTCGCCGCGCTGGACCAGGTGCTCACCGAGGAGCTCGCCGAGGGCCGGCGCGGCCCCACGCTGCGCTTCTGGGACTGGACGGAGCGCGCCGTGTTCATCGGGTCGTTCCAGTCGCTGCGCAACGAGGTCGACCCGGAGGGCGTGCGCAAGCACGACGTCACCGTGGTGCGCCGCATCTCCGGCGGCGGGGCCATGTTCATGGAGGCCGGCAACTGCGTCACGTTCTCGCTGGTCGTGCCGGCGTCGCTCGTCGACGGGATGTCCTTCGAGCAGTCCTACGCCTTCCTCGACTCGTGGGTGCTCGGCGCCCTGGAGTCCGTCGGCGTCGAGGCCTACTTCGCCGGCATGAACGACGTGGCGTCGCCCGGCGGGAAGCTCGCGGGCTCCGCGCAGAAGCGCCTCGCCGGCGGTGCGGTGCTGCACCACATGACGATGGCCTACGACATCGACAGCGCGAAGATGCTCGAGGTGCTGCGCATCGGCCGGGAGAAGCTGTCCGACAAGGGCACCACCAGCGCCAACAAGCGGGTGGACCCGCTGCGCTCGCAGACCGGCATGGCGCGCGACGAGATCGTCGACGCCTTCGAGGCGCACTTCAAGGCGCACCACCGGACCGTGGACTCCACGCTGCGGCCCGAGGAGCTGGAGCGCGCCGCCGACCTCGTGCGCACCAAGTTCGGCAACCCGACCTGGATCAACCGGGTGCCCTGACCAGCCCAGCCCCTGGCGCGGGAGGTCACCGTCCTGTCACGGATCGGTGCGGTGACTTTGCACACCCGGGTTCGGTCAGTAATCTCCCTCCCAGAGCGACTCCCCGGAAGTTCCTTTCAGCCGAGGGTCGCTCGACCAAGGACAGCGCGCTCTGCACGGCAACCAGCCGCAGACAGCGAGACGACGACGTCGCGCCGGACGACAAGGACGTCGGGACGACATGACCGCGCGAACGGCGCCCACGGGCGCCGCGCACGAGGGAGGGCGGCCCAGGAGGCCGCCACGGGAGGACTGGAATGCGGCGACAGATGTGGACCCGGAAGACCGTGGGGGTCGCGACCGCGGCACTGGTGGCGCTCGGCGCGGCCGCCTGCAGCGGCGGCTCCGACGACGGCGGGAACGGGGCCGTCGACGGCGAGGGCAAGACCCTCGACGTCTGGATCATGCAGGGCACCAACCCCAGCGCCGACACCTTCTTCGACGAGGTCGGGAAGGCCTTCACCGAGGAGACCGGCGCCAAGCTGAACGTCGAGTTCGTCGAGTGGGCGGACGCGCACGACCGGTTCGTCACCGCGATCGCGGGAGGCACCACCCCCGACGTCGCCGAGACCGGCACCACCTGGACGCCGGAGTTCGCCGACGCGGGGGCGCTCGCGCCGCTCGACGACTACGTGGCCGACGCCGGCCTGGGCGACGACCTGGTGGACGGCCTCGTCGACGCGGGCACCTACGACGGCAAGCTGTACGGCATGCCCTGGTACGCGGGCGTCCGTTCGCTCGTCTACAACAAGGAGATGTTCGAGAAGGCCGGTGTGAAGCCGCCCACCACCTGGGCGGAGATCGAGTCGGCCGCCAAGGCGATCAAGGCGAAGTTCCCGGACAAGACCGCCGTGGCGGTGCCCGGCGACGCCGAGTTCACGGTCTACCCGTGGGTGTGGGGCGCCGGCGGCGAGGTCGCGACGCAGGACGGCGACACCTGGACCTCGGGCCTCGACAGCGCCGCGTCGCAGGAGGGCCTCAGCTTCTGGACCGGCCTGGCGAAGGACGGCTACTCGTCGGCGGGTGCGACCACCTGGCGCGAGACCGACGTCCTGGACGCGTTCGCCCAGGGCGACGTCGGCATGGCCGTCATGGGCTCGTGGACGCCCGGCGCGATCATCGAGGCGAACAAGGACATGAAGGGCAAGTTCGCCGCCGTGCCGATCCCGGGCAAGGACGGCGGCATCGCCCCGTCGGTGCTCGGCGGCTCGCACCTGAGCATGTTCTCCACGGCGAAGGACCAGGACCTCGCGTTCGCGTTCATCAAGCTCATGACCACGGGTGAGTTCGCCACGAAGTGGGGCGAGCAGGCCGGCTACTTCCCGGGCCAGAAGTCGCTGCTGGACGAGACGCTCAAGAGCACCGACCCGCTCGTGGCGCCGTTCGCGAAGCAGTTCGTCGAGGGCGGCGCGTCCGTGCCCGTGTCGCCGAACTTCGGCGCCGTGCAGGCCAAGCTGACGACCAGCACGATGATGCAGTCGATCCTGTCGGGCAGCGAGGACGTGCCCACCGCCAGCACCAAGGCCGCCGACGAGATGTCGTCGCTGCTCAACGGTGGCAGCTGACGGATGACGAGCACTCTCCCCGTCGCGGCCCCCGCCGGGCCCGGGCAGCAGCCCGGGCC
>NZ_JBHUWC010000154.1:0-9615 GCF_042670225.1 Isoptericola sp. NPDC057191
ACCCTGCGACAGGGTCGGCCGGCGGGCCTCGTTCGACTCAGCTCAGAGCAGGCCGAGCTTGGCCGCGCAGCCGGGCCACTGGCCCCAGCCCGACTGGGCCTGGAGCTTCTTGGCGATCCGGGTCTGCTCGGCGGCCGAGTTCTCCGACGGCAGCCCGCTGCCGCCCAGCGCCTGCCACGTCTGCAGCGAGAACTGGTACAGGCCGTAGTAGCCGTTGCCCGTGTTGGTCGCCGGGTTGCCCCCGGACTCGCACTGGGCCAGGTCCGCCCACACGCCCGCGGGCGCGGAGCCGAGCGACGTGCCGCTGGACGACCCGCTCGACGACCCGCTCGACGACGACCCGGAGGACGAGCTGCTGCTCGACGTGGTCGCGGGCTCCGGCTCCGGCTCGGGCTCCGGCTCGGGCCGGGCCTTGGTGCCCTCGACGACGATCTCGGTGACCGGCTTGGTGGTCACCTTGTCCGAGAGCTTCTTCTTGGCGACGACGTCGCCGTCGACGGTGGTCACGCGGTAGGTGAGGGTGCGCTCGCCGTCCTTGCCCTCCTGGGTGACCTTGCTGCCCAGGTCGGCGTACCGGTCGGCGTCCTGCTCGGTGCGCGACTTGTGGTCCACCGCGACCTTCTTGGTGACCTTCTTGGTGTCGACGCGCTCGATGACGATGCGCACCGCGGGGTCGCCCTCGGTCTTGGCGGCCTGGCTCTCGACGAAGACGTGGTCGTCCTTGTCGACGGTCAGGCCGAGGCCCTGGAGGATCGCGTCGAGGCCGACGGAGCCGTCGTCGACCACCGTGGTGGTGCCGTCGGCGACCACGGCGACCGGCTGGTTGGCGTCGAGCTGGAGGGGCAGCGACGCGCGGTCGCCGGAGCGGGACGCGACGAGGGAGACGTCGGAGCCGCGTGCGTCGAGGCCGCGCAGGGCCTCCTCGGCGTCGAGCGCCGTGACCCACACGTCGTCCTGCTGGCCGTCGACGTCGACCGTGAGCTGGTGCCCGGACCGCACGACGACCTGGGAGCCGTCGCGCAGGGCGGCGTCCGTGCCGGGGGTGACGGAGTCACGCTCGCCGACCTCGACGCCCTGGGCGTCGAGCAGGCCGGCCACGGAGCCGGAGAAGGTCTGGAGGGTCTGCGTCTGGCCGTCGACGTCGAGCGTGACGCTCTTGCGCGCGGTCTCGTAGGCGGTGGCCGCGCCACCGGCGAGGACGAGGGCGCCTGCCGCGAGGCCCGCGATCAGCGGGAGCCGACGGCGGCGCGTGGCGGTCGTGGTGCCGGAATCGGACGCCTCGGGCGTCGACTCGGCCGAGGGATGGAGAGTCTCGTTCGAGGAGTTCACACAGGTCCAGTCGTCGTGCGATCCGGCCACGACGGCGGGCTCCCGACTGGCGGTCGGGGCCGAGGTCGATCCGGTGGCTCCGAAGACCGTAACCGGATCGTGACTATCGGCCAAGCCCGGATGTGCTACGGATGCCCGCGTCTGTCCGGTGCCGTCCGAAAAGTCTGGACGGGTGAGGTGACCCGACTCACCGGGCCCCCGCCGGCCCCTGGGCTCAGTACCAGCCGACCGACACGGAGTGGCTCCACGCCCCGCACGGCGTGCCGTAGCGGCCGGCGATGTAGCCGAGACCCCACTCGATCTGCGTCGACGGGTTGGTCCGCCAGTCCGCCCCGGCGGTCGCCATCTTCGTGCCCGGCAGCGCCTGCGGGATGCCGTACGCCCCGCTCGACGCGTTCTCGGCGTTCCACCGCCAGCCGGACTCCTTGTCCCACAGCTTCTCGAGGCAGACGTACTGGTCGTCGCCCCAGCCGCGCTCGGCGGCCATGGCCTTGCCGATCGCCTTCGCCGAGCCCGGGTCGGGGGTCGCCGTGGAGACTTCCAGCGTGCCCACCACGACCACCTCGTCGACGGGCTCGCGTGTCACCTCGCGGTCCAGCACCGTGCGCTGCACCTCCGCGCCGTCGAGCGTGTGCACCTCGTACGTCGTGACGCGCTCGCCGGGCACCCCGGCCGTGCGGACCACCTCGTACCCCTTCGGCAGCTCGGCGGACTCGACACGCTCGGTCTTGAACGGGATGACCTCGGTGACGCGGTCGGCGTCCGTGTCTCCCCGGCTGACCATCACGACCATGCCGTCCACGGCGGCCGCGCCGAGCGGCACCGACGTGCGGTCCTGCTTGCCGAGCGTGATGCCGGCGGTGGACAGCACGTCGCGCACGGTGGCCTGCGAGGTGCGGATCGGCAGGACGAGCCCGTCCACGGCGACCTGGACCGTCTTCATGGTCGACACGCGCACGGGTGCGCGGTCGAGCGGGGCCGTGCGGGACGCCGACGTCACCGCGTCGGCGCCGCGCGGGCCGAGCGCGGCCAGCAGCTCGCCCACCGTGTGCGCCGTCGTCGGGAAGGTCGTGACCTCGCCGTCGATCTCCACCGTGACGTCGCGGCTGGAGCGCACGACGACCTCGCCGCCGTTCCGGGCCGCGGACGACGCCGCGGGCTGGACCAGGTCGTCCGGGCCGGGCGTGATGTGGTGGGAGCGCAGCACCTCCGCGACAGTCGTGCCGTACGCGTCGACGGTCACGACACGGCCGTCGTAGTCGATCGTCATGGACTTGTGCGCGTGCGCGACGGCGGCGGTGCTGCCCAGCAGCGCGACGACGACGACGCCGTGCACGACGTGCCGCGCGGGACCGGTCAGCGGGCCGCGACGCGGGGACGACGGACCGGTCGCCGCCACGTCCGACGCCCGCTTCGCCCTGGTTCTCCGCACGAGCACCAGACCGTAACGGAACCGTGACCTCGGGGGAAGCCCCGACCTGCTCGCACCCCGCTCGCCCCGGCTCACCAGGCGCCGTAGACGCGTTCGGACGTGGCCGAGACGGCCCGGCAGACGTCGTCCAGCGGGCGCTCCAGGACCGCGGCCATCGCCCGCACCGTGTGCGCCGCGACGTACGGGGCGTTCGGCTGGCCGCGGTACGGGTGCGGCGGCAGGTACGGCGCGTCCGTCTCGACCAGCACCAGCTCCAGCGGCACCGTCCGCAGGGCGGCGCGCAGGTGGTCGTTGCGCGGGTACGTCACGGGGCCGGCGAACGACAGGAACCACCCGTGCTCCGCCGCCAGGGCGGCCATCTCCTCGTCGCCCGAGTAGCAGTGGAACACCGTGCGCTCGGGGGCGCCGTCGGCCAGCAGGACGTCGATCACCTGCGCGTGCGCGTCCCGGTCGTGGATCTGCAGCGCCAGGCCGAGCTCCTTGGCGAGCGCGACGTGCGCGCGGAACGCCTCGCGCTGCACGCGCTCGCCCTGCGGTCCCGTGCGGAACAGGTCCATCCCGGTCTCGCCGATCGCGCGGACGCGGTCGTGGGCGCGCGCGACGTCGGCCACCCGGGCGAGGGCGTCGTCGAGCGCGACGGCGTGGTGCGGGGCGGGGTCGGGCTCCAGACCGTCCGGGCCCACCTCCCGCACGCCGGCGTGCAGCACCGCCTCGTTCGGGTGGATCGCGACGGCTGCGAGCACCCCGGGCCCTGCCCCGGCCGCGGCCCCCGCCCCGAGCAGCTCGACGGTCCAGTCGATGCCGGGCAGGTCGCAGCCCACCTGCACCACGCGGTCGACCCCCGCCGCCGCGGCGCGCGCGAGGTGCTCCTCGACCGTCGGCACCGCGACGTCGTCCGGCAGCACTCCGGCGATCGCGTCGAGGTGCGTGTGGTTGTCCGCGACGGGGACAGGCAGCGGCTCCGGGTCCGCCGGGAACCCGCGCTCGCGCTTGCGCCCCACGATCAGGCGTCGTCGGCGAGACGCGGGAAGAGCGCCGCACCCTTCGTCACGGTCGCGCCGGCCGGCAGGACGCCGAAGCTCGCCGCGCTCGCCACCGGCTGCGCGTCCAGCGCGCCCAGGCTGCTCTCCGCGCCCAGGGCGTCCCAGAGCGCGTGCGCCGCCTGCGGCGTCACCGGGTTGAGCAGGACGGCGAGGGAGCGCAGCGCCTCCGCCGCCGTGACGAGCGACGTCGCGAGGCGGCCGCCGTCGACCCCACGGCCGTCGGCGTCGGTCTCGCCCTCCTCCTTGGCGACCTTCCACGGCTGCGTCTCGGTGATGTACACGTTCGTCGCGTCCACCAGCGTCCACGCGGCGCCGACGGCGTCATGGATGGCCAGGCGGTCGATCGCCGCCTCGGCGTCCGCCACGGCGCGCGCGGCGACGGCCTCGAGGTTCTTCTCCAGGTCGGTCGCCGGGCCGGCCGTCGGCAGCGCGCCGCCGAAGTACTTGCCGATCATCGCCGCCGTGCGGGACGCGAGGTTACCGAACCCGTTGGCCAGCTCGCCGTTGTACCGGGCGACCATGTCCTCCCAGGAGAACGAGCCGTCCCCGCCGAACGCGATGGTCCGCATGAAGTAGTAGCGGAAGGCGTCCGAGCCGAACGTGTCGACGATGTCGTCCGGCTTGATTCCCGTCAGGCGCGACTTGCTCATCTTCTCGCCGCCCACCAGCAACCAGCCGTGCGCGAACACCCGCTTCGGCAGCGGCAGCCCCGCGGCCATCAGCATCGCCGGCCAGATCACGGCGTGGAACCGCAGGATGTCCTTGCCGACCAGGTGGACGTCGGCCGGCCAGGTCCGCGCGAACCGCTCGCGCGCCGCCTCGTCGTCGGCGCCGTAGCCGACCGCGGTCGCGTAGTTCAGCAGGGCGTCGAACCACACGTACAGCACGTGCTTGTCGTCCCAGGGGATCGGGATGCCCCAGTCGAACGTGGACCGTGAGATCGACAGGTCCTGCAGGCCCTGCTTCACGAAGCCGATGACCTCGTTGCGCGCGCTGGCCGGCTGCACGAACTCGGGGTCGTCCTCGTACAGCGCGAGGAGGCGCTCGGCGTACGCGCTCATGCGGAAGAAGTAGTTCTCCTCCGCCAGCATCTCCACCGGCTTGAGGTGGATGGGGCACAGCTTCTGCCCCTCGTAGTCGCCGGTGCCGTCGACGAGGTCGCCCGGGAGCTTGTACTCCTCGCACCCCACGCAGTACGGGCCCTCGTAGGAGCCGGAGTAGATCTCGCCCTTGTCGTACAGGTCCTGGAGGAACGTCTGGACGGCGGTCTCGTGCCGCTCCTGGGTGGTGCGGATGAAGTCGTCGTTGCGCACGTCGAGCGTCTTCAGGACCGGCTGCCACGCCGTCTCGACGAGCCGGTCCGCCCACTCCTGGGGGGAGACGCCGTTCGCCTCGGCCGTGCGCAGCACCTTCTCCCCGTGCTCGTCGGTCCCGGTGAGGAACCAGACGTCCTCCTGGCGCTGGCGGTGCCAGCGCGTGACGACGTCGGCCGCGACCGTCGTGTACGCGTGCCCGATGTGGGGGGCGTCGTTGACGTAGTAGATCGGCGTCGTCAGGTAGAAGGTCTTCGCGCGCTCCGGCATGCGGCCCATCGTAGTTGGGCAGGGGCGGCGCCCCGCCCTCAGGCCTTCGCGCGCAACCGCTCGAGCTCCTCCTCGACGATCGAGTCGTCGAGCTTGGTGAACACGGGCGTGGGCTTCGCGACCTCGGTGCCCGGCACGACGGCGCGCGGCTCCCACGCCGGGAACGCGTAGTCGCCGGTGATCACCGGGTAGGTGCGCGAGTCGTCGTCGAGATCGGTGACCTCGTCGATGCGCGGCTGGGGCGCGAACGTCCCGGTGCCGCCGAAGGTCTCGTGCACCCGCTGCGCCGAGTGCGGCAGGAACGGGCTGAGCAGGGTGTTGCAGTCGCTCACGGCCTGCGTGACCGTGTGCAGCACCGTGGCGAGCCGGTCGGGGTCCGTCTTGAGCTTCCACGGCTCGGTCTCGGACACGTACCGGTTGACGTCGCCGACGACGCGCATGGCCTCCGCGATCGCCGCCCGCTGGCGGTTGGACCCGATGAGGCCGCCCACGGTGCCGAACGCGTTGCCCGTCGTCTCGAGGACGGCGCGGTCGACGTCCGCCCGCTCGCCCGGCGTCGGGACCTGCCCGAAGTTCTTGTGCACCATGCTCGCCGTGCGGTTCACCAGGTTGCCCCACCCGGCGACGAGCTCGTCGTTGGTGCGGCGCAGGAAGCTGTCCCACGTGAAGTCCACGTCCTGGCTCTCCGGGCCGGCCGCGGCCACGTAGTAGCGGAACGCGTCCGGCTGGTAGCGGGCCAGCATGTCGCGCACGTAGATGACCACGCCGCGCGAGCTGGAGAACTTCTGGCCCTCCACGTTGAGGAACTCCGAGCTGACCACCTCGGTGGGCAGCTGCAGCGCGCCGTAGCGCCCGGGCGCACCGCCGCGAGAGCCCTTGCCGTCGTAGGCGAGCAGCTCGGCCGGCCAGATCTGGGAGTGGAAGGTGATGTTGTCCTTGCCCATGAAGTAGAAGGAGCGGGCGGTCTCCTCGGTCCAGAACGCGCGCCACGCCTCCGGGTCACCGGTGCGGCGCGCCCACTCGATCGACGCGGACAGGTAGCCGATGACGGCGTCGAACCACACGTACAGCCGCTTGGTGGGGTTCTCCTGCCACCCGGGCAGCGGCACCGGGATGCCCCAGTCGATGTCGCGCGTCATGGCGCGGGGGCGCACGTCGTCGAGCAGGTTGCGGCTGAAGTTCAGCACGTTGGGCCGCCACCCGGTGCGCGTGCGCAGCCAGTCGCCCAGGGCGTCGGCGAGCGCCGGGAGGTCGAGGAAGAAGTGGTTCGACTCGACGAACCTCGGCGTCTCGCCGTTGATGCGGCTGCGGGGGTTCTTCAGGTCGATCGGGTCGAGCTGGTTGCCGCAGTTGTCGCACTGGTCCCCGCGCGCGCCGTCGTACCCGCAGATCGGGCAGGTGCCCTCGATGAAGCGGTCGGGCAGCGTGCGGCCGGTGGACGGGGAGATCGCCCCCATCGTGGTCTTCTCGACCAGGTAGCCGTTCTGGTGCACCGTGCGGAACATCTCCTGCACGACGGCGTAGTGGTTGCGCGTCGTGGTGCGCGTGAACAGGTCGTAGGAGAGCCCGAGGGACGTGAGGTCCTCGACGATGACGCGGTTGTAGCGGTCCGCGAGCTCCTGCGGGGTCACCCCCTCCTGCTCCGCCTGCACGAGGATCGGCGTCCCGTGCTCGTCGGTGCCGGAGACCATCAGCACGTCGTGACCCGCCATCCGCATGTGCCGGCTGAAGACGTCGGAGGGAACGCCGAAGCCGGCGACATGGCCGATGTGCCGCGGGCCGTTGGCGTAGGGCCAGGCCACGGCGG
This sequence comes from Isoptericola sp. NPDC057191, assembly GCF_042670225.1. Lineage (NCBI taxonomy): Bacteria > Bacillati > Actinomycetota > Actinomycetes > Micrococcales > Promicromonosporaceae > Isoptericola > Isoptericola sp. NPDC057191. The sequence goes on from NZ_JBHUWC010000154.1 coordinate 7,195, forward strand.
AGAGGATGTGGGTCACGCCCGCGATTGTAGGGTCCGGTCCGGGGGGGCGTCCGGGTCCGTCCGTGGCGTTCGTGGTGTCCCGCGCCGCGTCACCGGAGGGCGACACGCACCAGCCGGTCGTCGCCGTCGCGGGGTGTGCCCCGGCCGTCGGTGTTGTTGGTCAGCACCCACAGCCCGTCCGCGTCGCCGCCCCCGGCGACGACGGGTGCGACGTTGCGCAACCGTCCGAGCTGCTCGACGAGCAGCGCCTGCGGCGCACCCAGCGGCCGGACGCTGCCGTCGGCGTCGACCCGCCCGCCCTTGCCGTCGTCCTTGCCCTTGTCCGTGCCCGAGCCCGTGCCGCCGAACGGCACCCGCCACAGCCGCTCGCCGCGCAGGCCGGCGAGGTACACGGCGTCGTCCGTCACCGCGAGCCCCGAGGGGGACGCCTCGTCCGGCGACCACCACGCGACGGGCGCGACCGTGCCGTCCCCGGCGCCGTCCGGCCCCTCGACGTCGGGCCAGCCGTAGTTGCCGCCCGGCTCGATCACGTTGAGCTCGTCCCAGGTGTTCTGCCCGAACTCGCTCGCGAACATCCGCCCCGAGCGGTCCCACCCCAGGCCCTGGACGTTGCGGTGCCCGAGCGACCAGACCGGCGACGCGGGGTCGGGGTTGCCGGGCGCCGGGTCGCCGTCCGTCGTCACGCGCAGGATCTTGCCGCCCAGCGAGCCCGGGTCCTGCGAGGCGGCACCGTCTCCCGCGTCGCCCGTCCCGACGTACAGGAACCCGTCCGGCCCGAACGCCAGCGCGCCGCCGTCGTGGTGCCCGGCGCGGGGGATGCCGTCGAGGACGGTCGTGAGGCCGCCCAGGGACGTGCCGTCGAGCGTCCCGCGCAGCACGGCGTTGTCGTCCGCGCCGGTCCGGTAGACGAAGACGTCGCCGGACGCCGGGTCGCGGGCCACCCCGAGCAGCCCGCCCTCGCCGTCCGGCGCGGTCTGCGCCGCGAGCTCGTCGGCGCCCGGGCCGGTGACGTCCGTCGTCGTACCGCCGTCAGGGTCGACGACGACCAGGCGGGCCTCGTCGCGCAGGCTGACCAGGAGGGTTCCGTCGGGCAGCGAGGCCAGGCCCCACGGCACGTCGAGGCCGTCGACGACGGTCGTGACGTCGGCGGCGGGCGTGGGTCCCGCCTCGGCCGCGGGCGTCGTCGTCCCGGACCCGGGCGAGGCGGACGTCCGCGACGCGGTCGGCGACCCGTCGTCCCCGGTGCTGCACGCGCCCGCCACGAGGAGCAGCCCCAGGACGGGGAGGACGACCGCCGCGGAGCGGCGCAGGTGCCGGGCCATGACCTCATCCTGCTGCGCCGGCGGGGCCGCGTCGACACCTGGACCCCAGCAATGGCATGATCCCGCCAAGAGCCGGTCAAGGGAGACTGCCATGTCGTTCACGGAGCACGTCCGACGCCTGTTCCTCCGGCGCGAGGAGCTGCCCTCGCCGGGGACATCCCGGGACCTGGCTCCCGCGGCCCTGGCTCCCGCGGCCCTAGCTCCTGCGACCCCGGCCCCCGCGCTGGCGCCGGCACCTCTGGCCCACGACCGCGGCTGGCCCGCCGCCGGCACGATGTCGGTCCAGCCGCTCCGCTGTCCCGACACCGCTGGCGGCCGTTACTGCTGACCCGCCCGACACGGCACGGCGGCCGGCACTGTCCCATGACCTGTCCCATGGCATGTCCCATGACATGTCCCGTGGCACCTCACGGTGGCAGGGTGGGCCCATGAGCGAGAGCACCACCCCCGCGGACCGCCCGGCCCGCGCACTGATCGTCGTCGACGTCCAGCCGACCTTCTGCGAGGGCGGCGAGCTGGCCGTGGACGGCGGGAACCAGGTCGCCGAGGACGTCGCGGCCTACGCCGCCGCCCACCGCGACCGGTACGAGATCGTCGTGACCACGCAGGACTGGCACATCGACCCGGGTGACCACTTCAGCGACCACCCTGACTTCGTCGACTCCTGGCCCCCGCACGGCATCGCCGGCTCCCCGAACGCCGAGCTGCACCCCGCGCTCGCCGACCTGGGGCCCGACGTGTCCGTGCGGAAGGGCCAGTACGCCCACGGCTACTCCGGCTTCGAGGGCACCGACGCCGAGGGCCGCACCCTGGAGCAGGCCCTCCGAGACGCCGGCATCGAGGCCGTCGACGTCGTCGGCCTGGTCGAGTCGCACTGCGTCAAGCGGACGGCCCTCGACGCCGTCCGGCTCGGCCTCGCCACCCGCGTCCTGGTCGACCTCACCATCCCGGTGAGCCCGGAGCAGGGCGAGCAGGCCCGCGCGGAGCTGACCGCCGCAGGCGTCGAGCTCGCCCCCTCGACCCCCTGAACCCCCGGCCCCCTGACCCGCCCCGACCGCCCCGCTGTCGCCGAACAGGTGGTTGTTCACGTTCTGAGTAC
>NZ_JBHUWC010000155.1:0-9546 GCF_042670225.1 Isoptericola sp. NPDC057191
GCCCTGGTCGATGACCAGGGCCGCTCTTCGTCGGTGCGCCTGAAGGGATTCGAACCCCCGACCTTCTGCTCCGGAGGCAGACGCTCTATCCACTGAGCTACAGGCGCGGGCGCCGACACGATCGACAACGCGAAGCCGTCGGCACGGTGCACGAGACTACCAGCACCTCGGGGTCCGGGTGGCAACCGAGCGCACGGACCCGTGCCGCACCTTTGTAGAATCGCCCGGTGACCCCCGACGAGCTCTCCGGAGCACTCAGCGCTGCCCTCGCCTCGGCCGTGGCCGACGGCACCCTCGCCCTGCCCGCCGACGCCGTCCCGGCCTCGGTCCACGTGGAGCGACCGCGGCAGCGCGAGCACGGGGACTGGGCCACCAACGTGGCCCTCCAGCTCGCGAAGAAGGCGGGCACGACGCCGCGGGCCCTCGCCGAGGACCTGGCGGCGCGCCTCGTGGCGACGCCGGGCGTGAAGGCGGCCGACGTCGCCGGGCCGGGCTTCCTCAACATCACGCTTGAGGCGGGCGCCGCGGGCGAGCTCGCCCGGTCGATCGTCACCGCGGGCGAGCAGTACGGCCGCACCGACGCCCTCGCGGGGCAGGTCCACAACCTCGAGTACATCTCGGCGAACCCGACGGGCCCGCTGCACATCGGGCACACCCGCTGGGCAGCCCTGGGCGACGCCCTCGTGCGGATCATGCGCGCCGCCGGCGCCGACGTGACCGCGGAGTACTACATCAACGACGCCGGCGCGCAGATGGACAAGTTCGGCGCGTCCATCGTCGCTCGCGCCAAGGGCGAGGACGTGCCCGAGGGCGGGTACCCGGGCGAGTACGTCACTGAGCGCGCCGCCGAGGTGCTGGCGCAGGAGCCCGACCTGCTCGACCTCCCCGCCGCCGCGGCCGCCACGGCCGCGCGCGAGCTCGGCTACCAGGCGCAGCTCGAGGCGATCCGCCGCACGCTCGACGCCTTCGGCGTGCACTTCGACGTCTGGTTCTCGGAGCGCACCCTGCACGAGTCGGGCGCGGTGGAGCAGGCCGTCGAGCGCCTGCGCGAGCAGGGTCACGTGTTCGACGTCGACGGCGCGGTATGGCTGCGCACCACGGACTTCGGCGACGACAAGGACCGCGTGATGATCCGCGCGAACGGCGAGCCCACGTACTTCGCCGCCGACGCCGCGTACTACCTGTCGAAGAAGGACCGCGGCTTCCCGGGCAAGATCTACCTGCTCGGCGCCGACCACCACGGGTACATCAACCGCCTCAAGGCCATCGCCGCGTGCGCGGGCGACGACCCGGAGGCGAACATCGAGGTGCTCATCGGCCAGCTCGTCAACATCGGCGGCGAGCGGATGGGCAAGCGCCGGGGCAACGCCCTGTACATGGACGACCTCATCGAGTGGCTCGGCTCGGACCCGCTGCGCTACTCGCTCGCGCGCTACCCGGCCGACTCGCCGTTGTCGCTGTCGGGCGAGGAGATGCTCAAGCAGAGCAACGACAACCCCGTCTACTACGTGCAGTACGCCCACTCGCGCACCTGCGCCGTCGACCGGAACGCGGCCGACCGCGACGTGGTGCGCACCCGCCCGGACGGGGCGGACGCGTTCGACCCGGCGCTGCTCACGCACGAGACCGAGGCCGCGCTCGTGGGCTCGCTCACCGAGTTCCCGCGGATCGTGTCCCAGGCCGCGGAGTTGCGGGAGCCGCACCGTGTCGCGCGCTACCTCGAGTCGCTGGCCGCCGACTACCACAAGTGGTACCAGGAGTGCCGCGTGACGCCGTACCCGGACGAGGAGGTCACGGACACGCACCGCACGCGCCTGTGGCTCAACGACGCCGTGCGCCAGGTGCTCGCCAACGGTCTGGAGCTGCTCGGCGTCTCCGCCCCGGAGCGGATGTGACCGCGGGCGTCCTCGGCGTCCCCTGGGCGAGCGGCGTCCAGCGGCGCGCGGACGGCGCGGTCGAGGTCGCGGGCGTCGCCGTGGGTGACCTCGCGGCCACGCACGGCACCCCGGTGTACGTGCTCGACGAGGCGGACTTCCGCTCCCGGGCCCGGGGCTACCGGACGGCGTTCGCGACGGCGTTCGCCGAGGTCGGCACGGGCGTGGACGTCTACTACGCGGGCAAGGCGCTGCTGACCGTCGCGGTGGCGCGCTGGGCCCGCGAGGAGGGGCTGCGCGTCGACACGGCGTCCGGCGGCGAGCTCGCCGTCGCGCTCCGGGCCGGCGTGCCCGGCGCCGAGATCGGCCTGCACGGCAACAACAAGTCGGACGAGGAGGTCCTCGCCGCCCTCGACGCCGGCGTCGGCCGGATCATCGTCGACTCGCTGGTGGAGGTGGATCGGGTCGCTGCCCTCGCGGCCTCCCGCGGTGTGGTCGCGCCCGTCATGGTGCGGGTCACGACCGGCGTGCACGCCGGCGGCCACGAGTACATCTCGACCGCGCACGAGGACCAGAAGTTCGGGCTGTCGGTGAACGCCGGCGCCGACGGGGGAGACCCGCCCGCGATGCGGGCCCTGCTCGCCGTGGTCGCCCGGCCGGAGCTGCGGCTGCTCGGCATCCACTCCCACATCGGCTCGCAGATCCTGGACCCGGCGGGCTTCGAGGCGGCGGCGCGGGTGGTGCTGCGGCTGCGGGCGGAGCTCGCGGAGCGCACCGGCGTGCTGGTGGACGAGGTGGACCTCGGCGGCGGCTACGGCATCGCGTACCTGCCGGGCGAGGTGCCGCTCGACCCGGACCGCATCGCCAAGGACGTGGCGAGCGCGGTGGCCGCCGTCTGCGCGGAGCTCGGCACGACGCTGCCCCGCATCTCGATCGAGCCGGGGCGTGCGATCGTCGGCCCGGCGGGCCTGACGCTCTACACGGTCGGCACGGTCAAGCCGGTCGCGCTCGACGACGGCCGGGTGCGCACGTACGTGTCCGTCGACGGCGGCATGAGCGACAACATCCGTCCGGCGCTCTACGACGCGCGGTACCACGCGGAGCTGGTGGGCCGGACGTCGGACGCCGAGCCTGTGCTGGCACGCGTCGTGGGCAAGCACTGCGAGAGCGGCGACATCGTCGTGCACGAGGTGCTCCTGCCCGGCGACGTGCGCGCGGGCGACCTGCTCGCCGTCGCCGCGACCGGCGCGTACGGGCGGTCGATGGCGTCCAACTACAACCTGCTCACGCGGCCGCCGGTGGTGGCCGTCGCCGAGGGCGCCTCGCGCGTCCTCGTGCGGCGGGAGACGGTCGACGACCTGCTGGCGCTCGACCTCGGCTGACGAGGAGAGGGCGCCTGTGGACGGTCAGCCCGTTGACCGCGCGGCGCGGCTATCCTGACCACCGTCCCGGCCACCCGTTCCGAAGGTTTCCCCGTGCCTGCAGCCTCCGTCCCCGTGCCTCCGGCCGCACCGCGCCCCGAACCCGGCGTGCTGCGCGTCGCCCTGCTGGGCTGCGGCGTCGTCGGGACGCAGGTCGCGCAGACCCTGGTCGCCCGCGCCGACGACCTCGCGGCCCGGGCGGGAGCGCGCCTCGAGCTCGTGGGCATCGCCGTGCGCGACGCGAGCCGGCCCCGGGAGGGCGTGGGCACGGTCGTGCCGCGCGAGCTGCTCACCGAGGACGCGGACGCCCTCGTGGACCGGGCCGACCTCGTCGTCGAGCTCATGGGCGGCATCGAGCCCGCGCGCGGCCTCATCCACCGGGCGATCGCCGGAGGCGCGAGCGTCGTCACGGCGAACAAGGCGCTGCTCGCGGCGCACGGCCCGGAGCTGTTCGAGGCCGCCGACGCGGCAGGCGTGGACCTGTCGTTCGAGGCTGCCGTGGCGGGCGCGATCCCGATCGTCCGCCCGGTGCGCGAGTCGCTCGCGGGCGACCACGTGCGGCGCGTGCTCGGGATCGTCAACGGCACCACGAACTACGTGCTCGACCAGATGGCGACGCACGGGCTGGACCTCGCCGCCGCCCTCAAGGAGGCGCAGGCGCTCGGCTACGCGGAGGCCGACCCGACCGCCGATGTCGAGGGCCACGACGCGGCCGCCAAGGCCGCGATCCTCGCCTCGCTGGCGTTCCACACGCGCGTCTCCCTGGCCCAGGTCGCGTGCGAGGGCATCACCGGCGTCTCGGCGGCCGACGTCGCCGCGGCGCAGCAGACCGGGCACGTGGTGAAGCTGCTCGCCATCGCCGAGCAGACCGCCGAGGGCGTCTCGGTGCGCGTGCACCCCGCGCTCGTGCCGTCCACGCACCCGCTCGCCGCGGTGCGCGGGGCGTTCAACGCGGTGTTCGTCGAGGCCGACGACGCCGGCCCGCTGATGTTCTACGGCCAGGGCGCGGGCGGGCGGCCGACGTCGTCGGCGGTGCTGGGCGACGTCGTGTCGGTCGCCCGCGACCGGGTCGCCGGTGGCCGAGGGCCCCGCGAGTCGGCCTACGCGTCGCTGCCGGTGCTGCCGCACGACGCCGCGGTCACCCGCTACCAGGTGCGCCTCGTCGTGGCGGACCGGCCCGGCGTGCTGGCGCAGGTGGCCCAGGTCCTCGCCGACCACGGCGTGTCGATCGACACCGTGCGGCAGGCCCCGAACGAGCCGTACGTCGTGGGCACCGAGGGCACCGCCGCGCTGCTGCTCACCACGCACGCCGCGCGCGAGGCGTCGCTCGCCGCCACGGTCGCGGCCGTGCGCCGCCTCGACGCGGTGCACGAGATCACGTCCGTCCTGCGAGTCGAGGGAGCCTGACATGTCCACGCCACAGCCTGCCCACCAGTGGCGCGGTGTCATCACCGAGTACGCCCACCGGCTGCCCGCCCACCTGAGCGAGCGTGTCGTGACGCTCGGCGAGGGCGGCACGCCGCTGGTGCCCGCGCCCGCGCTGTCGCAGCGCACCGGCGCCGACGTCTACGTCAAGGTCGAGGGGATGAACCCGACCGGGTCGTTCAAGGACCGGGGGATGACGGCAGCCATCTCGGCGGCGGCCGGACGCGGCGCCAAGGCCGTCGTGTGCGCGTCGACGGGCAACACGTCCGCGTCGGCCGCGGCCTACGCGACCCGCGCCGGCATGACGTGCGCGGTGCTGGTGCCCGACGGCAAGATCGCGATGGGCAAGCTCAGCCAGGCGGTCGCGCACGGCGCACGCCTGCTGCAGGTCGACGGCAACTTCGACGACTGCCTCGTGGCGGCCCGCAAGCTCGCCGAGGTGTACCCGGTCGAGCTGGTGAACTCCGTCAACCCCGACCGCATCGAGGGCCAGAAGACGGCGGCCTTCGAGATCGTCGACGCCCTGGGCGACGCCCCCGACATCCACTGCCTGCCGGTGGGCAACGCGGGCAACATCACCGCGTACTGGAAGGGCTTCCGGGAGTACGCGGGCCTGGACGCCGGCGAGGCGGCGGGCGCCGTCGCCACGCGGACGCCGCAGATGTGGGGCTTCCAGGCTGCGGGCGCCGCGCCGATCGTGCACGGTCACCCCGTCGACCAGCCGGAGACGATCGCCACGGCGATCCGCATCGGCAACCCGGCCTCGTGGGAGCAGGCCGAGGCCGCCCGCGACGGGTCCGGGGGCGTCATCGAGGCGGTGACGGACGAGCAGATCCTCGCGGCGCACCGCGTGCTGTCCGCCGAGGTCGGCGTCTTCGTCGAGCCGGCGTCCGCGGCCGGTGTCGCGGGGCTCCTCGCCCGGGCCGAGCGCGGCCTGGTCCCCGGCGGCGCGCGCGTCGTCGTGACCGTCACGGGGCACGGCCTCAAGGACCCCCAGTGGGCGCTGCGCACGCCCGACGGCGGCGAGGTCGCTCCCCTTCGCGTGAGCGCCGACGTCGTGTCCATCGCGGACGCGCTCGGCCTCGACTGAGTCCACTCCTCACGGCCCCGGGAGGGGAACCCCATGCAGCTCGGCGCCGACCACGTCCTCGTCCGCGTCCCCGCCACCAGCGCGAACCTCGGCCCCGGTTTCGACGCGATGGGGCTGGCCCTCGCCCTGCACGACGAGCTGGAGGTCGAGCTCCTCGCGAGCGGCGACGTCGAGATCGAGGTCGAGGGCGAGGGCGCCGGCGAGGTGCCGGCGGGGGAGGACCACCTCGTGGTGCGCGCCCTGCGCCACACGCTGGACCTCGCGGGCGCGCCGCGGACCGGGCTGCGGCTGCGGTGCCTGAACCGCATCCCGCACGCGCGGGGGCTGGGCTCGTCGTCGGCGGCCGTGGTCGCGGGCATCGTCGCGGCCCGGGCCCTGCTGGCAGACCCGCACGTGCTCGACGCGAACGCGGTGCTGCGGATCGCGACCGAGTTCGAGGGGCACCCGGACAACGCGGCGCCCGCGATCCGCGGTGGCGCCACCCTCGCCTGGCGGACGGCGGACGGCCCGCGCGCCGTCGACCTGGACGTGGACGAGCGCATCGAGGCCACCGTGCTCGTGCCCGACCACCGCCTCGCCACGAGCCGGGCCCGCGGGGTGCTGCCGGCCGAGGTGCCGCACGGAGACGCAGCCTTCACGGCGGGCCGCGCCGGCCTCCTGGTCGAGGCGTTGGCGCGGCGCCCCGAGCTGCTGCTCGACGCGACCGAGGACCGCCTGCACCAGGACTACCGGGCGGCCGTCATGGCGGGGTCGGCAGAGCTGCTGCGCGCGCTGCGGGCCGAGGGCCTCGCGGCCACGATCTCCGGCGCGGGGCCGACCGTGCTCGTGCTCACGTCGGGGGAGGGGACGACCCGGCTCGACGGGATCCTGGCCGAGCTCGTCGACGACGTGGCGGGCTGGCGGGCGCTCCGCCTGGGCATCGACACGGACGGCGCGGTCGCGCGGCGCGTGACCGCCGGGCCGGGTTTCGAAGGAGGCGGCGTGTCGGCCTCCGGACGAGCATGAGGTGATATGATGCGTTGAGCCTTCGGGATCGATCGCGAGGGCACTCCCTCCCACCGCACGGCACGCTCGCGTGCCCGGTCGGAGCCAGGTGCCTGGCGGTTGCGATGCGGTGCACGACCCGCCGCGGCAGTCCCGGCAGAAGGCGAAACACCAACCCCGCCAGCCGACGTCGTCGTACCACTGATGCGAGGTTCCACGCGTCTCGGCGCTCCCCGCGCCTGGACGGCAGCCACCCCGGCCCGTGACATCTGAGGGCCGCATACGAGGGGGAAGGGTCCTTCGTGACGAACACCACCGACAGCCGGAACGGCTCCGCCGCATCCGGAAACCTGAGCTCGATGCGTCTTGCCGAGCTGCAGGCGATGGCCTCCGGCATGGGCGTGAAGGGCACGTCCCGCATGCGCAAGAGCGACCTGCAGGACGCGATCCGGGCCGCTGGCGGCCAGGGCGCGCGCACCGCCGCTGCCCCGGTCGCCGCGGCGACCGCCGTGGCACCCACGGTCCGCAGCGACGCCCCGGCCGACCAGCCCAAGACGTCCGACGCCCGCGCGACGCGCGCCGAGGGCGCCGAGGCGCCCCGTCGTTCGCGCCGCGCCACGCGCTCGACCGGCTCCGCCGAGAGCGACGCCGCGCCGCAGCAGCGTTCCGGCGCCGACGACGCCCCTGCCGCCCAGCCCGCCCGCCAGGGTGAGCAACGTGGCGAGCAGCGTGGCGAGCAGCGCGGTGACCAGCGCTCCGACGCCGACCGCGAGGCGCGTCTTGCGCAGCTGGCCGAGGCCGTGGCTGCGCCCCGCGAGCGGGGTGCCCGACGCTCCGGCGGTCAGAACGCGGGTCAGAACGCTGGCCAGGGCGGCCAGGCCGCGGGCCAGGGCGGCCAGGCCGCGGGTCAGAGCGACGGCGACGGCCAGCGCTCCGGCCAGGGCCGCGCCACCGACGGCTCTGCCCCGCAGCGCTCCGGCGCGCAGGGCGGTGGCCAGCGCGACGAGCGGCAGCGCCGCGACGACGACGACGAGCGCGGCTCGCGCCGCCGCCGCGGCCGGGACCGTGGTCGCGACCGCAAGCGCAACCGCAGCGGCCGGACGAACGCCCCCGACGTGGCCGGTCTCGACGACGTCGAGGTGCGCGAGGACGACGTGCTGCTGCCCGTCGCCGGCGTGCTCGACATCCTCGACAACTACGCGTTCGTGCGCACCAGTGGCTACCTGCCCGGCGCGGGCGACGTCTACGTGTCGCTCAACCAGGTCAAGAAGGCCGGTCTGCGCCGCGGCGACGCGATCGTCGGCGCCATCCGCCAGCCCCGGGAGGGCGACGAGCAGCCGGCCGGCAAGAACGTCCGCAGCAAGTTCAACGCCCTGGTGCGGCTCGACTCGGTCAACGGCATGTCGATCGAGGAGGCGCACCAGCGCCCCGAGTTCACCAAGCTGACGCCGCTGTACCCGCAGGAGCGGCTCCGCCTGGAGAACCCGGAGGCCACGCGTCTCACGCCGCGCGTGATCGACATCGTCGCCCCGATCGGCAAGGGCCAGCGCGGCCTCATCGTCGCGCCCCCCAAGGCCGGCAAGACGATCATCATGCAGCAGATCGCCAACGCGATCACGGCGAACAACCCCGAGGTCCACCTCATGGTGGTGCTCGTGGACGAGCGGCCTGAAGAGGTCACCGACATGGAGCGGACGGTCAAGGGCGAGGTCATCGCCTCGACGTTCGACCGCCCGGCCTCGGACCACACGATCGTCGCGGAGCTCGCCATCGAGCGGGCCAAGCGCCTGGTCGAGCTGGGCCAGGACGTCGTGGTGCTGCTCGACTCGCTCACCCGTCTGTCGCGCGCCTACAACCTCGCGGCGCCGGCGTCGGGCCGCATCCTGTCCGGTGGTGTGGACGCCGCGGCGCTCTACCCGCCCAAGAAGTTCTTCGGCGCGGCGCGCAACATCGAGAACGGCGGCTCGCTGACCATCCTCGCCTCGGCGCTCGTGGAGACGGGCTCCAAGATGGACGAGGTGATCTTCGAGGAGTTCAAGGGCACGGGCAACATGGAGCTGCGCCTGTCCCGGAACCTCGCGGACAAGCGGATCTTCCCGGCGGTGGACGTCAACGCGTCGGGCACGCGCCGCGAGGAGATCCTCATGGCGAAGGACGAGCTGGGCATCGTCTACAAGCTGCGTCGCGTGATGGGCGCGCTGGACCAGCAGCAGGCGATCGAGCTGCTGCTCGGCCAGCTCAAGAAGACCAAGTCGAACGTCGAGTTCCTGCTGCACGTGCAGAAGACGACGCCGGCCGGGCTCTCGGACGAGAACCCGGGCGAGACGATCTGACACCTCGCCGTCCGATCCCGTCGGGGCCCGCACCGGGTCCCGACGGGACCGACCCGAGGAATTTCTCCAGGCGCTCTGCGTTCTGGCACAATGGTTCGTCGGCCTTCCGGTTCACGGCCCGCTGTCCTGCGGGGCGACCCGGTGGCATCTCACCAAGGAGCATCATGAAGTCCGGTATTCACCCCGAGTACGTCCTCACCGAGGTGACCTGCACCTGCGGTAACACGTTCACGACCCGCAGCACCGCGACCTCCGGCAAGATCAGCGCCGAGGTCTGCAGCGCCTGCCACCCGTTCTACACGGGCAAGCAGAAGATCCTCGACACCGGTGGCCGCGTCGCCCGCTTCCAGGCGCGCTACGGCAAGAAGAACTAGCGCCCTCGCAGCGCCGGCGGTCCGCCCGACAACCTCTCCAGGGGC
>NZ_JBHUWC010000156.1:0-9494 GCF_042670225.1 Isoptericola sp. NPDC057191
ACCCCCGCCCTGGTGGTTTTTGGGAAAACCAATGGCTCCTCATTCCCGGATGTAACACCCCCCATCACACACACCAAACCCCCGGCGGGGAGGGGTCAGAGGCGCTCGGCGATGACCTCCACGAGGGCCTTGCCCTCCACGCCCTCGAGCTGGAGGGCCTGCGTGCGGCAGGAGAAGCCGTCGGCGACGTACTCGGTGCCCTCTGCCCGCTCGCGCAGGGCCGGCAGCAGGGCGTTCTCCGCCACGGCCACCGACACGTCGTAGTGGCCCTTCTGCATGCCGAAGTTCCCGGCCAGGCCGCAGCAGCCGGCGAGGACCTTGACCTCGGCCCCGCCCGCGCGCAGCAGCGCCTCGTCGGCCGAGAAGCCCATCACCGCGTGCTGGTGGCAGTGCGGCTGCACGACGGCGGTCAGGTCCGACAGGTCGGGCACCTGCCACGCCGCGTCCGGGGCGGTGTCCGGTGAGGTGAGCAGCTCCGCCAGCGTGCGGGTGGCGTCGGCGACGGCGCGGGCGCGCGGGTCGTCCGGGAAGAGGTCGAGCAGGTCCGAGCGCAGCACCGCGGTGCACGACGGCTCCAGCCCGAGGATCGGGATGCCGTTCACCGCGTACGGGCCGAGCACGGACAGCAGCTGCGACAACCGCCGGCGGGCGCCGTCGAGCTGCCCCGTCGAGATCCACGTGAGGCCGCAGCACGCCTGCTGGGAGGGCACGACGACGTCGTACCCGGCGTCGGTCAGGACGCGCACCGCGGCCTGCGGCACGGACGGCGCGAGGGCGTCGCTGAACGAGTCCGCCCAGAGCACGACCTTCGGCCGCTCGCCGTCGGGCAGGTCCCCGGGCCGCTGCCCAGCGCCCAGGCCGGGCACGCCGTGCGAGGCCCAGCCCCGCTTCCACCAGGTGCGGAACGGGATCTCGGCGAACTGCGGCACCTTCCGCCGCGTGTCCATGCCCCCCGCCCACAGCACCGTCTTCGCGATCAACGGCACGCCGAGCAGCCCGTTGACCAGCCGCGGCATCCCGCCGGCGAGCCGCGCCCAGCGCGGGAGCCAGCCGAGCGCGTAGTGGTCCACCGGACGCAGCTTGCCCTTGTACGTACGGTGCAACACCTCGGACTTGTACTGCGCCATGTCGACGCCGGCGGGGCAGTCCGACGAGCAGGCCTTGCAGCTCAGGCACAGGTCGAGCGACTCGCGCACCTCCGGCGCGGTGAGGCCACCCACCAGGGTGCCGTTGACCGCCTCCTGGAGCACCCGCGCACGCCCGCGGGTGACGTCCTTCTCGTCCTTCGTCGCCTGGTAGCTGGGGCACATGAACCCGCCGGAGGCATGGTTGTCGGCCCGGCACTTGCCCACGCCGACGCAGCGGTGCACCGCCGTCGTGAGGTCGTGGTGGTCGTGCACGAACGAGAACCCGAGGTGACCCGTCTTCTTCGCGATGCCGCGCAGCGGCCCGGACCCGGCGAGGCCCCGCTCCCCTACCGGCAGCGTGGAGGGCACGGACCGGGCGGCGGGCCGGCGCAGGTCGGCGTCCACGGCCGCGGGGCGCACGACGACGCCCGGGTTGAGCACGTCGTCAGGGTCGAACAGCGCCTTGACCTGCTCCATGAGCCGGATCGCCTCCGGCGAGTACATCAGCGGCAGGAGCTCGGAGCGCGCACGGCCGTCCCCGTGCTCCCCGGACAGCGAGCCGCCGTGGTACGCCACGAGCCGGGCGGCGTCGGTCATGAACGTGCGCAGCACCGAGCCGGAGCTCTCCATCGGGATGTCGATGCGCAGGTGCACGCACCCGTCGCCGAAGTGTCCGTAGGGCAGGCCGTCGACGCCGTAGCGCGCCATCAGCTGGTCGAGGTCGCGCAGGTACGCGCCGAGCCGCTCGGGCGGGACGGCGGAGTCCTCCCAACCGGGCCACGCCTGCTCCCCCGCGGGCGTGCGGCCCGCGAGGCCCGCCCCGTCCGCCCGGATCTGCCACATCTTCGTGGCGTCAGGCCCGGCGGGCAGCACCAGCGACGACAGGGCCGTCGACGACGTCACGATCGCCTCGGCGCGGGCGCTCGCCTCGTCCTGGCTCGCGCCGCCGACCTCGATCATCAGCCAGCCCGCGCCCTCGGGCAGCGCCGGCACCGCACCCTCGCCCTTGGCACGCCGGACGACGTCGACCAGCCGGGCGTCGAGCCCCTCGACCGCGAGCGGGTGGTGGCCCAGCAGCCGCGGGACGTCGTCGGCCGCCGACGGCATGTCGGGGTACCCGAGCACGACCAGCGTGGGCGCCGTCGGGACCGGGACCATGCGCAGCGTCGCGCCGAGCACGGTGACCAGGGTTCCCTCGGTGCCCACCAGCGCCTTGGCGAGGTCGGAGCCGTTCTCGGGCAGCAGGTGCTCCAGCGAGTAGCCGGACACCTGCCGGCCGAACCGGCCGAACTGCGTGCGGATGAGCGCGAGGTTCTCCCGCACCAGGTCCGCGAGCCCCGGCACGGCGGCGAACGTCGCGTCCCCGCGACCCGCGGTGAAGCGCCGGCCGCGCCCGTCGACGACGTCGAGCTCCAGCACGTTGTCCGCGGTGCGGCCGTAGGCCACGGCGTGCGGGCCGCAGGCGTTGTTGCCGATCATCCCGCCGAGCGTGGCGCGGTTCTGCGTGGAGGGGTCGGGCCCGAACCGCAGCCCGTGGACGGCGCCCGCGCGCTGCAGGGTCGACATGACCGTGCCGGGCTCGACGACGGCGGTGCCCGCCTCCGCGTCCACCGCGACCACCTGGTTCAGGTGCCGGGAGAAGTCGAGGACCACCCCCGTGCCCACCGCGTTGCCCGCCACCGACGTCCCCGCGCCGCGGGCCGTCACCGGGATCGACAGCTCGCGCAGCACCTCGAGGCCGCGCTCCACGTCGCGCGAGCTGCGCGGGAACGCCACGACGTCGGGCACGACGCGGTAGTTCGACGCGTCGGTGGAGTACTCGGCCCGGCGGCGGGAGCTCGTGTCGACGTCGCCGGCGACGACCGTCCGCAGCGCCGACGCGACGGCCTCGCGGGCCTCGTCGGCAGCCTTCCGGGCCGCGCTCTCCACCTCGTCACGAGTCGGCGCGGCCTGCGCGTCCTCGTCCGGTCCGGGGGTGGTGCGGGTCTGGGCTGGCACGCGCCGATTCTGCCATCGGAGCCCACGGGCCGCCGACGTGTCCACGCCGCCGGCGGCCGACCCAGCCCTCAGCGGGCACGACGCCGAGACCCCGGCCCACCGGCCCGGGGCCGGCGTGCAGATTCTGCAATCCAGGCAGAAACGCAGCGCTGAGGCGCTGGAGTGAGTCCGAGCCCGCTCACCGAGGAGGGGTCCGAAGCAAGGAGCGCCAGATGAGAATCACGTACTCCAAGACCCTGACCGCCAGCGTGGTCGCCGTGGCGCTGGTAGCGGTAGGCGGTGCGGCCACCGCCAGCGCCGCGCAGGACCCGGCCGAGGCCACGGCGAACCTCATCGACGAGGTCGCCCCCGACCAGGGCACCGTGGTGGCCGGTACCGTGCAGGGCGATCAGGTGGTGGCCACGGCAGGCACGGCGCAGGCCACGATCCCCGTGGACAGCAACCAGCCGGTGGCTCTCGGCGCACCCGCCCAGGGCGCCCCGCTGGAGATCAACCTCCCGAAGGAGATCACCACCCAGGACGCGCAGGTCGCCGACGACGGCACCGTCGTCTACCAGGGCACCGGCGACAGCGCGGACGCCGCAGTGCAGACTCTCGACCACGGTGCTGTCCGTATCCAGACGGTCACCCAGGACGCCGACGGGCCGCACGAGTTCACCTACACGTTCGGCGATGACATCACGCCGGTCCTGGCCGACGACGGTACCGTCGAGCTGCGTCAGAAGGTCCAGGACGGTGTCGTGATCGTCATCGGGGCGGTGGACAAGCCGTGGGCGGCGGACGCGAACGGCGCTGCCGTGCCCACGACCTACACCGTCGAGGCCGGCAACCTGGTGCAGACGGTCGCTCCCTCGGGCTCCACCGCATACCCCGTGGTCGCTGATCCGAAGATCACGTTCGGCAGGAACATCTACATCAACTTCACTAGGGCCGAGACGAGGAGGATCGCTGGCTATACCGCGTACGGCGCGCTATCGAGCGTCATCTGCACCTACATCCCGGTGAAATGGCTCAGCGCCGGGTGCCTCGTAGGCATCGGCGCGAACGCGATCTCGATCGATAAGACCTTCAACTATGCAAAGTCCGCAGGCCGGTGCGTTCAGATCGCGGTCGCATGGGGCATCGGACCCCTCGACGGGAACTGGCGGCAGATCGAGTGGAAGAAGATACGGTGCCTGTCATGAGCCTGGGACGGCGAGAGTGGATGCGGATCGCGGCGAGTCTCGCCTTGGGCCTGGCCGGGGGCCTGTTCTGCTCCTACTACATCTACGACACCTTCCTGACCTGGGTGCCGCCAGCGATGATCGCCGTGTGGGTGGGCGTCGAGCTCCAGCGCATACGCCGCGAGCAACGCAAGGAATGAAGGCGTTCGAGGAGGAAGGAACACCGGATGATCGCTGTGTTTCTCGGATTTGTGGGCGTGGCGTTCGGTATTGCCTACGCCGCGATCCACCCCCACCGCAAGACGGCGCGCGGGAAGCGTGCGATGGGCCTTGGCGGCAGCGGACTGCTCGTCGTGGTGCCACTCACCCTCTGGCTGGGTGACGACGCAGAGATCCTCGCACTGCTCATCGGATTCTTCCTCGCGGCGGCCGTCGGGCTTCTCCTGCCTCCGCTGTGGAATCCCCGCACGACGCCCCCCACCGGCCACACGGACGGGAGCCTGACTTGAGTCTCGTGACCGGACTCGTTGCCGGCCTGGCATTCGGGGTCGCTTCGGCCTACGGCAACCGCTTCTGGGGCACCGTGCTGGCACTGGCGCCTGTTGCAGGCTGGTACATGCTTCTCATGTTCGACGCCCGAGGCGGGCTCTCACTCGGGGAGATGCAGAGTTTAGGCTCCGGCCTCCTCGGGATCGTGCTTGGTCTCGGCGCAGGACAGATGTCTTACGGCATGGGGAAGAGGCGCACGGGCTCGGCACGGTAGATACGCCCTGCCTCATCGATTCTTCGGCCACTTCGCCGCCGCCGCTGCGCGCAGCGGCGGCGAAGTGGCCGAGTCCGTCGTCGTCAACGGGTTCCAGGTCCCCATCATCGCCTGGCGCGTGGCACCGGAGCATCCCTCCGCTAGCAACCGCCGCTACTACGCGTTCCTGAGGCTCGGGGTCAGCGCCTCGCGCGCTCGGCGGCAGCGTGGACGGCCTCGGCTTCGGCCTTGCGGGCGTCGCGCAGCGCCTTCTCGAGCTCGCGCACCCGCTTCTGGGCCTCGCGGACGCGCTTGTCCGCCTCCTTGCGGCGGGCCGCAGCCTTCTTGACCTTCGCGTCCGAGGCGTAGGCGCCCGCCACGGCGACGGCCTCGACCACCGCCGGGTCGTCGCCGACCCCGGGCGCGGGGTCGTCGGGGCCGGCCAGCCCGCCCGCGGCCTCGCGTGCCGCGACATAGGCACCCACGCCGTCGAGCGTCCGCTCGAGACCCCAGGCGACGTCGTCCAGCTCGTCGAGCTTGTCGCCGCTCGCCGGCACGTACGTGCCGCGCTCCACCAGCGGGCGCAGGTACGGGAACCGCACCTCGTCGACGAGGTGGCGCAGGGCGTCCCGGTACGCGGAGCCCAGGGCGTCGTCGTCCCCGCCCGCCTCCTCCACGGCGCGGGCGAGGTCCCGGCCGAGGATGGCGGCGTTCCGCACGTACCCGCTGGTGAGCAGGATCGTCGCGATCTTCTCGTCGTCGCCGAGCGGGGTCGTCCGCAGGGCTCGGAGCCCGGCGTCGAGGACCCGCAGGTTGGCGGGAGTCATGGGCGCGCCGGTGACAGGGATGTCGAGCACCCAGGAGTGCGCGCGGAAGACAGCGAGGGTGAACAGGACCCATTCGCGCAGCTCGGCGCGCCAGTCCGGGGGCTCGTGGGCGGGCGGGAACTCGACGTCGATGGCCACCTCCTGCATGAGCAGCAGCAGGTCGTCCTTGCTGGTGACGTACCGGTACAGCGACATCGTGGTGAACCCGAGGCTCTTCGCCACGCGGGCCATCGAGACGCCGGCGAGCCCTTCGGCGTCGGCGATCTCGACGGCCGCCTCGACGATGCGCTCGATGCTGAGCTCGCGGCGCGCCACCCGCTCCGGCCGCTCCGCGACGCCCCATGCGAGGGCGAGCCGCGGCGGGAGCTCCGGGGCGTCGGGCGCGGTCGGCTCCGTCTCCGGCATGTCCGTCATGAGGCCATCATCCCTGACCGGCTCCTCCGCCCCGGCAACGCTGTGAGCGGGCGTCTGGCCCAGTTCGGGGGTCGAGACAGGGCCAGACGCCCGCTCACAGCCGTCACCCGGGGTCAGCGAGCGGTCCGACGCCGGTACAGGACGCTGCCCACGGCGACGCTGAGCGCGAGGAACCCGACCAGCCACGCGCAGGCCACCAGCACCGTGCCGCCGTCCGGGGTCCCCGACAGCAGGCCGCGCACCGACTCGATGATCGGCGTGAACGGCTGGTGCTCGGCGAACCCGTGCAGCCAGTCGGGCATGGTGTCGACCGGCACGAATCCGGAGCTGAGGTACGGCACGAACAGGAAGATGAAGTTCACCGACTGCGACGCGTCGACGCTCAGCACCAGGCCGAGGGCGGCGCTGAGCCACGTGAACGTCAGCACCGCGAGCACGGCGAGGCCCACGAAGCCGAGCCAGTCGCCCACCCCGGCGCCGGGCCGGAACCCGAGGGCGACGGCGACCAGCAGCACGACCACCGCGGACGCCAGGTTGCGCACCACGCTCGCGACCACGTGCCCCCACAGCGCCGAGGGCCCGAAGATCGGGAGCGTCTTGAAGCGGTCGATCGTGCCCGAGGTCATGTCCTGCGCCACCGCGACGGCCGTCGTCGCCGAGCCGAAACCCAGGCACATGATGAGCGCGCCGGGCACGACGTAGTCGATGTACTGCCCGTCCTGCTCGATGGCGCCGCCGAAGATGACGACGAAGACGAGCATGATCATCACCGGCAGCACGAAGGCGGTGATGAGCCCGTCGACGGACCGCAGGGAACGCCGTGCCTCGCGGCGCGCCATGGTGGCGACGTCGCGCAGGGGCGCGCGCCCGGAGGTCGCGCGGGGCGGGGCCGGCGCGGGGCGCGGGGCCAGGGTGGTGGTGCTCATCGCAGAGCCTCCTCGGGGGCGGGACGGTCGGTGGCGGGGCGGGCGGTGGCAGGGTGGTCGGGGACGGTGCTCCCGGGAGCGCGGCGGGCGGCACCGCTCCCGGTCAGGGCGAGGAAGACGTCGTCGAGCGTCGGCTTGACCACGCTCACGCCGGCGACGGCGAGGCCGCGCGCCTCGGCGCGCTCGAGGACGTCGCGGATGGCGCGGACGGGCTCGGCGGCGGGGAAGCTGAGCGCGAGCTCCTTGGCGTCCTCCTCGGCGCCGGCGAGCAGGTCGAGGCCGCGGGCCGCGGCGAGGCTGTCGGCGTCCTCGAAGGAGACGCGGACGTGGTCGCCGGCCACGAGCGCCTTGAGCTCGGTGGCGGTGCCGCGGGCGGCGATCTGCCCGTCGGACAGGACGGCGATGGTGTCGGCGAGGCGGTCGGCCTCCTCCAGGTACTGGGTGGTGAGCAGGATGGTGGTGCCGTCGGCCGCGAGCCCTCGCACCACGTCCCAGAGCTGGGAGCGTGACGCCGGGTCGAGGCCCGTCGTGGGCTCGTCGAGCACGAGGACGGCCGGGTCGGCGACGAGGCTGATGGCCAGGTCGAGGCGGCGGCGCATGCCGCCCGAGTAGGTGCCGACCTTCCGGCCCGCCGCGTCGGCGAGGTCGAAGCGCTCGAGGAGCTCCTGGGCCCGGCGCCGCACGGCGCGCTTCGGCAGGTGGGCGAGGTCCGCCATCATGACGAGGTTCTCCTCGCCGGTCTGGAACTCGTCGACCGACGCGTACTGGCCGGTCAGCGCGATGCTGCGGCGCACCGCGGCGGGCTGCCGCACGACGTCGGCCCCGGCGATCGTGGCCGTGCCCCCGTCGGGCTGGACCAGCGTGGTGAGGATGTTGACGGTGGTGGTCTTGCCGGCGCCGTTCGGGCCGAGCAGGGCGAAGATCTCGCCGCGCCGGACGCTGAGGTCGACGCCGCGCAGGACGGCGGTGCGTCCGTAGGACTTGCGCAGCCCCCGCACCTCGATCATGGGGTCGTTCATGGCCGTTCCCTCCAGCTCGTCGTGTATGCCGTACACGAGCGTATGGCATACACGCGGTGTTGGCTATACACAGATGTGTGTCGCGTACGCAGCCGGCCGCACGTCCGGCCTGCACGAGCGCCCCGCCGCAGGCGCGGATACGGTCGGACCGTGCGCGTCGTCGTCGTGGGAGCCAGCGGGAACGTCGGGACTGCCGTGCTGCGAGCACTGGTGCGAGAGCCCGCCGTCACGTCGATCGTGGGGGTCGCCCGGCGCGTGCCCCGCGCCGACGGCAGCAGCACCGTGACGTTCCCGCACTCCGCCGCCGAGTGGGTCCG
Source organism: Isoptericola sp. NPDC057191 (assembly GCF_042670225.1). Lineage (NCBI taxonomy): Bacteria > Bacillati > Actinomycetota > Actinomycetes > Micrococcales > Promicromonosporaceae > Isoptericola > Isoptericola sp. NPDC057191. The sequence goes on from NZ_JBHUWC010000156.1 coordinate 8,534, forward strand.
GGTCGACCTCACCGACACCCAGGACGCCGTCGTCCGCGGGCTGGACCGTGCCTTCCTCGGCGCGGACGCCGTCATCCACCTGGCCTGGGCGCCCCCGTCGGCCCGGAACTCCGCCCGGGCCCGGCGCCTCAACCTCGGCGGGACGCAAGCCGTCGTCGACGCCGTCGTGCGCGGCGGCGTGCCGCACCTCGTGCTCGGCTCCACCTCCGGCGTGTACGCCCCCGGCCCCGCGGACGGCAGCCCCGTCGACGAGGAATGGCCGCGGCGCGGCGTGCCGACGTCGTCCTACTCGGTGCAGAAGGTCGCCGCCGAGCGCATGCTCGACCAGGCCGCCGAGACCCACCCGAGCCTCGTCGTGACGCGGGTGCGCCCGGCGCTGATGCTGCAGCGGGAGGCCGGCGCCGAGCTGGCGCGCTACTTCCTCGGCGCGCTCGGGACCCGCGCGTTGCGCCTCGCCGCCAAGCGCGCCCCCGAGGGGGCGCTGCTGCCCGTCGTCCCCGCGCCCGACGGCCTGCGCCTGCAGGTCATGCACACCGACGACGCGGCCGACGCGTACCGGGCGGTCGTCGTCGGCCGGCACCCGGGGCCGTTCAACCTCGCGCCCGAGGGCTGGCTGACCGGCGACGACCTCGCCGACCTCCTCGCGGGCGGACGCAAAGTCGCGGTCTCGTCCACCGCGGCCCGGTCCGGCCTGTCCGTGGCCTCCCGGCTGCACCTCGCCCCGATCGACGTCGGCTGGTACGACATGGCGCGCGCGGACGTCGTCCTCGACGCGTCACGGGCCCGGGAGCTGCTGCACTGGGCGCCCGAGCACGACCAGGGCGACGTGCTGCGCGAGACCGTCGAGGGCGTCCTCGCCGGGACCGGAGCGGGCTCCCCTCCCCTGCTGGGCTGACCCGCCGAACGCAACGAGCGTGCTGACTTGATCCTCAAACTGGCGGTTTGAGGATCAAGTCAGCAC
>NZ_JBHUWC010000157.1:0-9460 GCF_042670225.1 Isoptericola sp. NPDC057191
AGGTGCGGTCGGGCGTCTCCCCCAGGCTGACGACGAGGCCACGCAGCCGTCGGGCCTCCGCCATGCCCCGCTGTCCGTCGGCGCGCTGGATCCCCATGACCGCGATCGTGCCGCCGTCGGCGAGGTCCAGGCGCACCCACGGGTCGTCGGGGCCGAGGCGCACCTCGACGATCTCAGGCCACGCCAGGGTCCTCGTGTGGATGAGGTTGCGGACGCGCAGACCCTCCGGCGACGGGACCGCGTGCACGCCGCCGAGCCGCCACATCAGCCAGGTGACGGCGAGGGCGAAGGCCACGAACGACCCCTTGCTCACGCCGGCGGCGCCGAGCGGGCCGTTCGCGCTCAACCCCACCACCACGCTGCCCACGGCGGCGAACACCCACACGAACCAGGCGGCAGCTCGTCCCCACCGGGGGCGGAACTTACGGAAGCGGGCGCCGTCAGGACCGCTGCGGGCCACGTCGTGCGGCTCGTGGGAGGCGCTCATGCCCACCACGCTGCCACTGTCAGGGCTCGCTCGACAGGGCGGCCGTCGCGGGCGGCGGGGACGACGGAGTCACAGCCGGCTCGCGTGGATCGACGTCACGATGATGCCGCGCGCCCCGACCTCGTAGAGGGCGTCCATCACGCGGTTGGTCTCCGTGCGCTTCACCATGGACCGCACGGCCGCCCACTCGCCGTTGTGCAGCGGCGACACCGTCGGGGACTCGAAGCCCGGGGTCACGGCCACGGCGGCGTCGACCAGGCCGACGGGCACGTCGTAGTCCATGAGGACGTACTCGTGCGCGGTGATGACGCCCTGCAGGCGCCGGGTGAGGACCTCCAGGCCGGCCGGCTCCTCGGCCCCGGCGCGCCGGATCAGCAGCGCCTCGGACCGCAGGATCGGCTCGCCGAAGACCTCCAGGCCGGCGGCGCGCAGCGTCGTCCCCGTCTCGACGACGTCCGCGATGACGTCCGCCACCCCGAGGCGTACGGAGCTCTCGACCGCCCCGTCGAGGTGCACGACCGCCGCCGGCTCGATCCCCCGCTCCCGCAGGTAGGTGCGCACCAGCGTGTCGTACGACGAGGCGACGCGGCGACCGGCGACCTGCGCGACGTCCGTCATCGTCCCGGCCGGGGCCGCGAAGCGGAACGTCGACGCCGCGAAGCCCAGCGGGAGGTGCTCCACCGCGTCCGCGCCGGAGTCCAGCAGCAGGTCGCGGCCGGTGATGCCCACGTCGACGGTGCCGGAACCGACGTAGACGGCCACGTCCCGAGGGCGCAGGAAGAAGAACTCGGCGCCGTTGTCCGGGTCGGCGAGGACGAGCTCACGGGTGTCGCGACGCTGGCGGTATCCCGCCTCGCGCAGCATGTCGGAGGCGGGGACGGACAGGGAGCCCTTGTTGGGGACGGCGATACGGAGCACAGCGGATACCTCGTTCTGGGTCGTGGCGTGTCGGGCGTCTGGGCGCGCGCGACGGACGACGGGGCCGCACCGATGACGGTGCGGCCCCGGCCCGGGCGCTCACAGATGCGTGTACACGTCCTCGAGCGTCAGTCCCTTGGCCAGCATCAGCACCTGCAGGTGGTACAGCAGCTGCGAGATCTCCTCCGCGGCGGCCTCGTCGGTCTCGTGCTCGGCGGCCATCCAGACCTCGGCCGCCTCCTCCACGATCTTCTTGCCGATCGCATGCACGCCGGCGTCCAGCTCGGCCACGGTCCCCGACCCCGCGGGGCGGGTGGAGGCCTTCTCGGTCAGCTCGGCGAACAGGGAGTCGAACGTCTTCACCCGCCCAGCCTAGTCGCCGGGACCCGGGCCTCCGTGTTGGGTTCCGGTCCTCGGGACGGTGAGTCCCGGTCGTTCAGGACGCTTGGCACACTATTTGTATCGGAGGACGAATGGTGCGCGTCCTGCCCCCGTGAGGTCTCAGTGCGCGTGCTGGGAGGCGAGCTCCCGCAGCGTGGCGATCTCGCCCGGCACGTCGTCAGCCCCGTACACCGCCGACCCGGCGACGAAGACGTTGGCGCCCGCGTCCGCAGCACGCTCGATCGTGTCGCGTGACACTCCCCCGTCGACCTGGATCCAGACGTCCAGCCCCGACTCCCCCACGGCCTGCCGCGCCCGGCGGATCTTGGGGAGCGTGCCGTCGATGAAGGACTGGCCGCCGAAGCCTGGCTCCACCGTCATGACGAGGATCATGTCGATCTCGCCGAGCAGGTCGAGGAAGGGCTCCACCGGCGTCGCAGGCCGCAGCGCGACGCCGGCCCGTGCCCCGAGCCGTCGCAGCTCGCGCGCGAGCCGCACCGGGGCCGTCGCGGCCTCCGCGTGGAACGTGACCGACGCCGCACCCGCCTCCGCGTACGCGGGGGCCCAGCGGTCCGGGTCGGCGATCATCAGGTGCGCGTCGAGCGGCACCGGCGAGACCTGGGCGAGCCGCTCGAAGACCGGCAACCCCAGCGTGAGGTTCGGCACGAAGTGGTTGTCCATCACGTCGACGTGGGCGTAGTCGGCGGTGGAGATGGCCCCCAGGTCGCGCTCGAGGTTCGCGAAGTCGGCCGACAGGATGCTCGGGTTGATCAGCGCAGGCATGCGCCCAGCCTAGGCGCGGCACCCACTACGCTCGCCCCGTGCCACCGATCCCCTCCCCCGCCGGACCCGCCCCCGCAGGGGAGTCGCCCGTACCTGCCCCCGCAGCGCGGCCCGTCGTCCGGCCCGCCGAGACCGCCGACCTCCCGGTGGTCGCGGCGATCCTCGAGCCCTACGTGACCGGCACGGCCGTGACCTTCGACGAGCAGCCGCCGGACGTCGAGGTCTGGCGGCAACGGCTCGCCGACCTCGCAGCGCGTGGGCTGCCGTTCCTCGTCGCGGAGCTGGACGGCGAGGTCGTCGGGTACGCCTACGTCTCCCCCTGGCGCCCGAAGGCGGCCTACCGCTACACGGTCGAGGACACCGTCTACCTCGCCCCCTCCGCCCAGGGGCGCGGCGTCGGGACGCGCCTGCTCTCCGCGCTGCTCGACGCCTGCTCCCTGGCCGGCGTGCGCCAGGTCGTCGCCGTCGTGGCGGACGACCCTGCCGCCGCCGGCTCGCTCCCCCTGCACCGGCGGCTCGGCTTCGAGGTGGCGGGCGTGCTGCGCGACGTCGGCGTCAAGCACGGCCGGTCGGTGAGCACGATGCTGCTGCAGCGCACCCTCGTCTGACGCCGCGCCCCCGCGGGTCCTCAGCGCGTGCGGCGCAGCAGCGTGAGGTGCATCGCGTCCGTGCCGTGCACGTGGGGCCACAGCTGGACGTCCAGCCCCTGTGCGCTGCCGTCGGCGGCTCCGAGGTCGAGGTCCGCGCCGGGGACGAGCGTCTGCCGCACCACCGCACGGGCGTCGACGCGCTCGGCGTCGGAGCGACGGCGCAGGACGTCGTCGACCACGAGCCTGGTCTCGGCCAGGTGGGGCGAGCACGTCACGTAGGCCACGACCCCGCCGGGCCGCACCGCGTCGAGAGCGGAGGCCAGCAGCTCGCGCTGCAGCACGGTGAGGGTACCGAGGTCCGCCGGGGTCCGCCGCCACCGCGACTCGGGACGGCGCCGCAGGGCACCGAGGCCGGTGCACGGCGCGTCGACGAGGACGCGGTCGTACGCCGCGGGCTCCTCGGCCCCGACCTCGCGGCCGTCGCCCGTGCGCACCCGCTCCACGACAGCCTCCGGGACGGCGCGCAGTGCACGCTCCACGAGCCGTGCGCGGTGCGGTGCCACCTCGTTCGCGACCAGGGTGGCGCCCCGCTGGCCCGCGAGCGCGGCGAGGAGGGCGGCCTTGCCTCCGGGCCCTGCGCACAGGTCGAGCCAGCGTGCGTCGGGGCCGTCCAGGGGTGCGGCTGCGAGCGCGAGCGTGACGAGCTGCGATCCCTCGTCCTGGACTCCCGCGCGGGCGTCGGCGACGGCGGGCAGGGCGGCCGGGTCGCTGCCTCCGGCGAGGACGAGCGCGGTGGGTGCCCAGCGACCGGTGTCGAGGCGGACGTCGGTGTCGGCGGCCTGCTGCGTGAGCTCGTGGGGGTCGGCGAGGCCGGGGCGGGCGACGAGGGTGACCCGTGGTGCGGTGTTGTCGGCGTCGAGGAGGGTGCCGATCTCGTCCGGGCTGCGGCCGTGGCCGGCGAGGGCCTCGCGCAGGGCACGGGTGATCCACACGGGGTGGGAGCCGGTGGTCGCCAGTCCGGTGACGGGGTCGGGTGCTTCGTCGGTGAGGCGGGCGAGCCAGTCTTCGAGGGGGGTGCGTCCGACGGCGCGCAGGACGGCGTTGACCATCTGGGCGGGTCCGGCGCCGACGCGGTCGCGGGCGAGGGCGACCGTCTCGGAGACGGCGGCGTGCGCGGGGACGCGCATCCCGAGGACCTGGTGGGCGCCGAGGCGCAGGACGTCGAGCACCTCGGGGTCGAGCTGGTCGAGGGGGCGCGAGACGCAGCGGGCGAGGATCGCGTCGTAGCGGCCGCGCAGCCGGAGGGTGCCGTAGGCGAGCTCGGTGGCGAAGGCGGCGTCCCGGGCGGTGATGCGGCGCTCGCGCAGGAGGGGTGGCAGCACGAGGTTGGCGTAGGCGTCGGAGCCGTCCACCTGTCGCAAGACGTCGTAGGCGGCGGTGCGGGCGGGGTCGGTGCGGCGGCGGCGCTCGCCCGGCGCCTGGGTGCTGCGGTGCACGTCGCCGCGTGCGCGGGCTGCGCCGCGCTGGCGGCCCTTGGCGTCTCGGTTGGTGTCTCGGTTGTTGTCTCGGTCGGGGCCGCGGTGGGTGCCGTTGCCTCGTCGCTCGCCGGTCATCGGGCGTCCTGCCCGAGTCGCGCGCCGGAGTCGGCGGAGAACAGCCCTCGGGCTCCGCGGGCCCAGTCCGCTGCCGGCATGGGCTTCTTGCCCACGGGTTGCACCAGGCCGAGCACGACGGCGTGGGTCGCGGTGCCTACCAGGACCTCCTTCTTGCCCACCCGTACCTCGCCCGGGGCGAGGTCGGTGACCTCGGGCCGCGGGGAGACCGGGCCGAGGCCGAGGCGTGCTCCGGGGGCGGCGTCGGGCCCGGTGGTCGAGGGCAGCGTGGTCCACGCGCCCGGGGCCGGGGTGACGGCGCGGACGCGGCGGTCGACGGCGAGGGCGGGGTCGTCCCAGCGGACGTATGCGTCGTCCGTGGTGACCTTCGGTGCCAGGGAGGCTCCGTCGGCGGGCTGGGGCTGGGGGGCGAGGGTGCCGTCCTCCAGCGCGTCGAGGGTGGCGACGAGGAGCTCGGCGCCGCTCGCTGCGAGGCGGCCGAGGAGGTCGCCCGACGTGTCGCGCGGGCGGATGGTCTCGGTCGTGGTGCCGAGGACGGGGCCGGTGTCCATGCCCTCGTCGAGGAGGAACGTGGTGGCGCCGGTGACCTCGTCGCCCGCGAGGACGGCGTGCTGCACGGGGGCGGCGCCCCGCCAGGCGGGCAGCACCGAGAAGTGCAGGTTCACCCAGCCGAGGCGGGGCACCGCGAGGACGTCGGGGCGCAGGAGGTGCCCGTAGGCGACGACGGGGGCGGCGTCGACGTCGAGCTCGCGCAGCCGGGCGAGGAACTCCTCGCCGCGGGGGCGGTCGGTGAGGACGGGCACGCCGGCGTCCTCGGCGGCCAGCCTGACGGGGCTCGGCACCAGGCGGCGTCCGCGGCCGGCGGGCGCGTCGGCGCGGGTCAGGACGGCGACGACCTCGTGGCGGGAACCCAGGAGGGCACGCAGGGACGGGACGGCGGGTTCGGGGGTTCCGGCGAAGAGCAGGCGCACCACCCGATCGTAGTCGTGCGCGAATGTGCTGCGTCCGCGAGCGCCAGGGGCCCTAGCCTGCGTGGCATGACGGGTGACGAGGGGCACGAGGAGCACGGTGCGGGTGGGCCGGGGAGCCGTGCGGGCGGGTCGGAGGGCGGGGGCGTGCCGGACGGTGTCCGCCTGCGTGCGGAGCGTGCCGCGGACGTGCCGGCGGTGGAGGCGGTGGTGCGGGAGGCGTTCGGCGACGAGGGCGCGCGCGTGGTCCGTCTGGTGCGGGCGTTGCGGGAGTCCCTCGCGTGGCGCGACCTGTCGTTCGTGGCGGAGCGTGACGGGCAGGTGGTGGGGCACGTGCTCCTGACGGGGTCGTGGCTGGACGCCCCGCGGCGGCTGGTGGACGTGCTGGTGCTGAGCCCGCTCGCGGTGTCCCCGGGGGCGCAGGGTGGGGGTGTGGGCTCGGCGCTGGTGCGGCATGCGCTGGACCGGACGGCGGGCCGGCCGGAGCCGTTGGTGTTCCTGGAGGGGCATCCGGGGTTCTATCCCCGGTTCGGGTTCGTGCCGGGCGGTGAGCGAGGGTTCCGGCCCCCGTCGGAGAGGATCCCGGCGGCGGCGTTCCAGGTGCTGGTCCGCGAGCGCCACGAGGGGTGGATGACGGGGGCGCTGGCGTACGCGGACCCGTTCTGGCGGTGGGACTGCGTGGGGCTGCGGGCGCCGGAGGAGGCCCCCGGGAGGGACTGACCGGTCTAGGCGTGCACGGGCAGCCCGAGGTCGCGCAGGGCGGCGCGCAGCGCGGGGGTGTCGGTGAAACGGACGGTGCGGTATCCCAGGCGGTCTGCGGTGGCGACGTTGGCGGGGCTGTCGTCGACGAACACGGTCCGGGCGGGGTCGACGTCGTGGGTGGCGGCGAGGTGGTGGAAGATCGCGGGGTCGGGCTTGGCGAGCCCCACCCGGCCGGAGACGACGACGTGCTGCATGCGCCGGGTGGCGGGTGCCGCGGGGGCGGCGTGCCTGAACAGCTCGGCTGACCAGTTGGTGAGGCCGAGGAGGCGGATGCCGGCGGCGTCGAGCTCGTGGACGAGGGCGGCGGAGCCGGGGACCGGTCCGGTGAGGGTGGCGGCGAAGTGCTCGACGTACTCGTCGAGCAGGGGCAGTAGGTGGGGTCGGTCGGCGAGGGTGGCGCGGGCGTCGGACCAGGTGCGGCCGGCGTCCTGGGCGAGGTTGAAGGCGGGGAAGTCGATCTCTGCCATCCATGCGTCGACCTCGGTGCGGGACCGTGCGGGGAACGCGCCGTACGGGTCCCAGCCGACCAGCACGTTGCCGAAGTCGAGCACGACGGTGTCGATGGGCGGCGTGTCGACGGGCGGCGCGGAGGGGGCGGGGGTGTCGTCGGTCATGTCAGAGCATCTCCTTGGGGTCGACCTGCACGCGCACGCTGCCGCCCTCGCGGCGGGCGGAGCGCACCGCCAGGGAAGCACGCAGCTGGGTGGCGAGGTCGGCGCCCTGGGCGAGGGGGACGCGCAGCACGGTGCGCACCTGGGGTTCGAGGGTGTTGCCGCGGCGGGGGTCCGGGGCGTCGGGCAGCTCGACGGGACCGAGGACGGTGTCGGGGCCGGCGAGGGCGACCCGGCTGACGAGGGCGTCGACGGCGCCGCGGTCGCCGGTGACGGCGGCGACGCGGACGGCGGGCGGCAGGGCGAGCTCGCGGCGCTCGGTGAGCTCCCGGTCCGCGAGGCCTGCGGGGTCGTAGCGCACGAGCGCGCCGGTCGGGGCGGGGGCGGCGTCGCCGACGAGGAGGACCTGTCCCCCGGCGTGGGCGGGGTGGACGAGCGCTGCCGCGGCGAGCCAGCGGTGCACGGCCTCGGTGGCGGTGGCGAGGCCGGTGCCGGCGGTGGAGACGGCGGCGTCCAGGAGGAGGGCGGCGGCGTAGCCGCCGTCGGCGACGGGCTCGGCCCCGGGGGTGGCGACGACGAGCGCCGCCTCGGGACCGACCCGGTCCAGCACGCCCGTGGGCGCGTTGGAGGCGGACACCCGCACGGTGGTGCCCGGGAACGCGCGGCCGAGCTCCTCGGCGGTCCGGTCGGAGCCGACCCGTACCGCCCGCACGCGGGTGTCGCCGCACTCGTCGCAGCGCCAGCCGCCGGCGAGGCGGCCGCACCAGGAGCACTGTGGCGCGGACCCGTGGCGGGGCATGCCGAGGGGGCCGTGGCACGCGGCGCAGCGGGCGGCCGTGCGGCAGCGCGCGCACGCGACGACGGGCAGGTAGCCGGTGCGGGGCACCTGCACGAGGACGGGGCCGCGCGTGAGGCCGTCACGGGCAGCGCGCCACGCGGCGGTGGGGAGGCGGGCGACGGCGCCCGGTCCCTCGGCGGCGAGCTCGACGGACGTCAGGGCCCGGACGCGGGGGGCGCGGGCCCGCAGGACGTCACGGGGGGCGGCGATCTCGCGGGCCCAGCCGGAGGCCAGGAGGGCCTGTGCCTGGACGGTGCGGCCTGGCGACGCGAGCAGGTACGCAGCGTCCTCGAGGTCGCTGCGCAGCGCGAGCACGTCGCGGGCGTGGGGGTAGGGCGCGTGCGGCTCGGCGAGGGTGTCCTCCCCGTCGCCCCACAGCACCACGAGCCCGAGGTCGGGCACGGGGGCGAACATGGCGGCCCGGGTTCCGACCACGACGTCCGCCAGCCCGTGCCGTGCGCGCAGGAACGCGCGGTAGCGGGGAGCGGGCCCGTCGTCGGCCAGGAGCCGGACCACGTCGCCGATCCCCTCGGCGGTCAGGGCCACGACGGTGCGCTCCACGTCGCGGGCGTCCGGGAGGACGACCAGGACCCGGCGTCCGCCCGCGACGGTGGCCCGTGCTGCCTGCGCCACGGCGGCGGCCCAGTGCGGCACGTGCGCGGGCCCGTCGCCCGAGGGGGGCGCGAGGCCCGGCAGAGGGGTCCAGACGGCTCGTGGCGCCTCCCCGGCCAGCAGGTGCCGGCAGAAGGCCTCCCCGCCCCGGTAGGACGCCCACGCGGTCGTCGGGCCCGCCACGACGGGGGTCGCGGGCGCCGGTACCGCGACGGTCGCGCCAGGGAGGCCGCCCGCACCGTCCACGCCGGCGGCTCGGCCCGCCTCCTCCGCCTCGTCCGCCTCGTCCGCCTCGTCCGGCGGGTGCGCGAGGTCCGCCGGACCAGCGGCCGGCTCCGCAGAGGTGCGCTCCGCCGCGAGCCCGGCGAGCACCTCCTTCTCGACCCGGGCGTGCCGCGGCGGCACGGCGAGGCGCAGGACGTCCGCCAGGGTGCCGGCATACCGGTCGGCGACCGCCCGGGCCAGACGCAGCACCGGCTCCGACAGCACCGGGTCCCCCGACACTACGCGGCGCAGCGGCACGAGACGGCCCTCGTGGTCCGACGTCTCCCGGCGCTCGACGACGTAGCCCGCCACCTCCTGGGGCCCGAACCGGGCCCGCACGCGCACGCCGGGCCGGGCGTCGTCCGCCATGGGCGCGGGCACGAGGTAGTCGTAGGGGCGGTCCAGGTGGGCGGGCTGCAGGTCGAGCACGACGCGGGCCACCGGGAGCTCCGCGGCGACGGGCGTCACGCCCAGCGCCGCCCTGCCCCCGCCCTTGCCCGCCTTGCCACGCCTGCCGGGCTTGTCAGGCTGACCGCTGCCGTTCCCCCCTGAGGTGCGCGGGGCCGGGACGTCGTCGAGCCCGAGCAGCGCAGGCTGCTCGGGGTCGGGGGGGGCGCGCACGGGGGGCTCCCC
>NZ_JBHUWC010000158.1:0-9391 GCF_042670225.1 Isoptericola sp. NPDC057191
GCGCTGCTGCGCACCGTGGGGGCGCACGCGCGCGACGTCGTGCACACGCCGACGCGCCGCCGCGGGTCCCTCGGCGCCGCGGGCGCCGCGGGCCTCCTGCTCGCCGTCGCCGTGTGCGCGGCGCCCGTGCTGCTGCCGGTGGCCGCCGTGCTCATCGGCGTCACCGCCCTCGTGGTGCGGCGGTCGTGGCGGTCGCTGCTGCTCGTGCTGCTGCCCGCCGTCGTGGTGCCGCTGCCGTTCTGGGGCGAGGTGCTCGGCAGCTGGTCGGACGGGGGGTGGCGCCTGCTGGTGGCCGAGCCCGGCGCGCCGCTGGCCGCCCAGGGCGCCCCCACCGCCCTCGAGCTGCTGCTCGGCCTGCCGGGGGACACCGTCTGGTTCGAGCGGTGGCTCGGCACGGACGGCCCGCTCGGACGCTTCGCCCTGGTCGGGCCGGCACTCCTCGGCGTGGCCGTCCTCGTCCTCGCCGCCGTCGCGCTGGTGCGCCCGCGCGCCGTGCGCGGCGTCCGGCTCGCGTGGCTCGGCGCCGCGGCGGGGCTCGCGACGGCGGTCCTGGCGGTCGCGACCGTCGTGGCGAGCGGCACGGCGACCGACGGCTCGGCCGCGAGCGTGACCGGCTGGCCCGGCGTCGGGCTCTCGGTGCTGCTGCTGGCCCTTGGTGCGGCCGCGGTCACCGCGCTGCCCTCGACCGGACGACGGCAGGTCCCGGCGGCGCCCGTCCGCGAGGAGCGGGGCCGGCTGCGGCGGGCAGGGACCGTCGGCCTCGTGGCCGTCGGCGTCGTGGCGCTCGCCCTGCCCGTGGCCCAGCTCGGCTCGTGGGTGCTGGGCTCGACCGGAGGCGGCGCCGTCGGCGACCTGCAGGCCGCGGCGCAGCCGGTGGTGCCCGCCGTCGGCACCCAGATGCAGGCGCCGCCCCGTTCCGCGCGGGTGCTGCAGCTGGACCGGGTCGCGCCCGGCGACGCCGGAGCCTCAGGGGTCGCGAGCGGTGCGACGGTCGTCGACTACACGCTGCTGCACGCCGACGGCACCCGGTTGGAGGACTCGTCGACCGTCGTGCGCGCCCGGGCGGCCGGCGTGCTCGCCGGCCCGGAGCGCACCGACACCGCGCTGCTCGACCAGGTCGTGGCGGAGGTGGCCACCGGCCGGTCCACGGACGTCGCCGACCGGATCGCCGCGCTCGGGATCGGCGCCGTGCAGGTGCCGGCCGGCGGCGACACGGACCTGGTGACCACGCTCGACCTCGTGCCCGGGCTCGCCCGGGTCACCGAGGAGGGCGCCCTGGTCTGGCGGGTCACCACCGACGGGCCCGCGCCCGGCTGGGCGACGGTGCTGCGGGACGGCGGCGCCGCCGAGGCCCCCTCCCCGTTCTTCGCGCCGAAGAGCGCGGTACGGACCCTGCCGTCCGACGGCACCAGCGCGGGCGGGCGCCTGACCGAGGGCGCCGAGGACCGCACCCTGCGGCTCGCCGAGACCGCTGACAGCGGCTGGCACGCGACCCTCGACGGGCGACGGCTGGCGGCCGTCGACGCCGGCGGCACGCAGGCCTTCGCCGTCGGCCCGGACGCCGGCCGGGTGCAGGTCGCCTACGAGTCGCCGCACCGGACCGCGTGGCTCGTCCTCGCGGGCGTGGTGCTGCTCGTGCACGCGCTGCTGGCGCTGCCGGTCGGACGGCGGCGCGGACGATGAGCGCGCGGCGCACCGAAGGACGGAAGACCGAAGGACGACGGACCGGCGGGACGGGGGACGACGTGCGGGACACCCGGGCGCGGCGCGGCCTGCGCGCGACGGCGGCAGCGGTCACGGGGGTGGCGGCCGTCGCGGCGCTGGCCGCCGTGGCCGTCCTGGGCGACCAGTGGGCGCAGTCGTGGACCGGGGCGGAGCAGCGGGCCGTCGCGGCCGGGACGCGCACCGTGGGCGTACAGCCTGCCGACGCCACGCTCGTCTGCCCGACGCCCGTCGCCCTCCCGAAGGGGGCCGACGTCGGCGACTCGCAGTTCGCCGCGGCCCCCGTGCCGACGACGACCAGCCTCGGCGCGATCGTGCTCGGCGACGCCGCGGGCGAGGCGCGCACGACCGGCCTCGGCGGCAAGGGCGCGACCCCGTTGGCCACGGGAGACGCCGCGGCGGCGCTGCAGGACGACGTGAGCGGCACCCGCGTGCTGCGGGCGACCCCCGAGGCGGACGCGCCGTTCCGTGCCGCGGGCACCCTCGCCTCGGTCACGACGCAGGGCGACCTCCGAGGCCTGGGTGCGGGTTCGTGCGCCGCGCCGTCGACGTCGCAGTGGCTGGTGGGCGGGGGCACCGAGGTGGGGGAGACGGCGACGCTCACCGTGCAGAACCCCTCGGAGCGGCCCGCGACGGTCGCTCTCGACGTCTACGGGCCCCAGGGGCCCGTGGCGCTCGGCGGCAGCGGCGCGTTCACCGTCGCGCCGCACGACCAGGTCACGACGCCGCTCGGCGCGGTCGCCCCCGAGCAGGACCGGCTCGCCGTGCACGTGCGGGCGTCGGGGGCGCGGGTGACGGCGTCGCTGCAGACGCAGGCGATCGACGGGCTCCTGCCTGCCGGTGTCGACGTGGTGACGACGGGCGCGGCACCGCACGAGACGTTCGCGGTGGGCGCCGTGCTGAGCCGGGGCGAGGCCGTGGACGACCCGCACGCGCCGCGACTGCGCGTGCTCGCGCCCGGGGACGTCGGCGGGACCGCGCGGGTGAGCGTGTACGGGCCCTCCGGGCCGGTCGTGCTGCGCGGGGCCGACGAGGTGGAGCTGGAGCCGGGCGTCGTGTCCGACCTCCCCCTGGGCGGGCTGCCGGCGGGCGCCTACTCGGTGGTCGTCGACGCCGACGTGCCGGTCGTGGGAGCCGCGCGCACGGACCAGCCCGGCGAGCAGCCCGCGGACTCGGTGGTGGACGGCACGCCGTACGACGTGGCGTGGTCGGCCGGGCAGCCGCTGGCGGTGTCGGGCGAGGCCGGCCCGGCGGGGCAGTTGGGCGTGCCGGGCGGGGTGCGGACCGGGGTCGTGCTGTCGGCCGCGCCCGCGGACCGGGACCCTGACACCGACCCGACGGGGACCGTGCCGGTGACGCTGCACGCCTACGACGCGGCGGGGGCCGAGATCGGCAGCACGGACGTCGACCTCACCGCCGGGCAGACGACCGCAGTGGCGCTGGTCAACGTCGTCGACGAGGGAACCGTGCCCGCGGGCGTGAGCGTGGACCGCGGCGAGGCCGCGGGCGGTGACGTGGCCGTCACCTGGGCGGCGCTGCTGCGCGCGGACGACGGGACGGCGACCACGGGGAGCCTCGTGGCCACGGTCGCGCCCACTGCGGCGGTCACCACGCCCGGCGCGGTCGACGTCCGCGCCGTGGACGCCGCGGGCTGACGCGACCTGTCAGAACCACGTCCGGGCATACCCGGCCCTGGGTCTGACAACTTCCCGGCCAGGGGTAGTGGGCAGGCGTGCCCGGGTCAGGAGTCGTAGCCCGGGTCGATCTCCTCGGGCGTGCGGGCCAGCAGGTGCGCCACCTGCTCGACGACGACGTCGCGCACGAGGTCGGCCCGGTCGGCGTCGTCGGCGGCCCGGAACTCCACCGGCCGCCGGTAGACGACGACGCGCGCCGACCGTCCGGACTCGGCGGGGAAGCAACGGCCCAGCGGGACGCCGTCGCTCTCCCACGGCGCGGGCTCCGAGGGCGGCACGTCCTCGACGGCGAACTCGGTGCCGGCGAGCTGCGGCCCCCAGCGCCGCTGCAGCGTCTCGACGACGTCCAGGACCAGGTCGTCGAACTGTTCCGCCCGCGTCCGGTGGGCCGGCATCCCCGGCGGCAGCAGGGGGCCGCGCACACCGCGCCCGCGCCGGTCGCGCCGGCGGGTCGGGGGCACGGCTCCCGCGCCCGGCAGGCCAGGAGCGGGCTCGGGCGAGGAGCTGGCGACGTGGTGCACCCGACGAGCGTAAGCCGCTCCGGCCCGGGTCACGGTGCGGTCACGACGACGGCGGTGCGGCGAGCCCTGCACGCCGGCACCCGGCCGCGGCGTATTCTCCCCGACGTGAGATCGGTGAGGCAGTGCTCGCGCACGGCATGCACGCATGCCGCCGTCGCGACGCTCACGTACGTGTACGCGGACTCCACGGCCGTGCTGGGTCCGCTCGCGCAGCACGCCGAGCCGCACAGCTACGACCTGTGCGCGGATCATGCCGAACGGCTGACCGCGCCCCGCGGGTGGGAGGTCGTGCGACTCACCCCCGCCTTCGAGGAGCCGGCGCCGTCCCCCGACGACCTGTCCGCCCTGGCGGAGGCCGTCCGCGAGGCCGGCCGGGTCCGGCAGGAGCCCGCGGGCGAGCCCACGTCGGTCACCGAGACGGCGCGCCGCGGCCACCTGCGCGTGCTGCGCGAGGCCGACTGAGAGGCCGACTGAGCCGACTGAGAGGCCGAACGACCCGGGCACCCGCCTCCGCGCTCAGGGCACCCAGGCGCACACGGCGTGGCCGGAGCCGGACAGCCGCAGCGCCCCCGCGTCGTGCGGGACGAAGACGGACGCGCCCCGGCCGAGCGACGCCGGCGCGGCGCCGTGCGCCGCGGTGACGGTGAGGTCGCCGGACAGGCACAGCACGATGCGCGGCCCTTCCGCAGGCAGCTCCACGTCCTCGGCGGGGTCGACGTCCGCCAGCGTGAGGGCGAACTCGCGGACCGGCGCCCGGTAGGTGCTCACCTGGCCCCGCCCGCCCGCGGCGCGGGTGCGGGGCGGCTGCGGCGGCCGCGGGACGAACGAGGCGCACTCCAGGAGCGCCTCCTCGTCCACCCGCTTGGTGGTGAGCCCGGCGCGCAGCACGTTGTCCGACGACGCCATGACCTCGACACCCAGCCCCGACAGGTAGGCGTGCACCTCGCCCGCCGGCAGGAACAGCCCCTGCCCCGGGTCGAGCGTGACGCGGTTGAGCAGCAGCGACGCCAGGGACCCGGGGTCGCCGGGGTGCTCGGCGGCCAGCTGCAGCACGGTCGCGTCGGCGCGCGACGACGGCGAGCCCGCGGCCAGTCGCGCCGCCACGGCTGCCACGGTCGTCGCGACGTCCTCGGGCGTGCCGGGGTCGCGCCGCGCGGCGACGAGGCGGGTGAACGCGGCGCGCACGCCGCCCGGTGAGCGGTCGGCGGCGAGCAGCGCGCGCACGTCGGCCACGAGGACGCCGGCGAGCCCGTCGAGCAGGTCGAGGACGGCGCGGGGCGCGCGGAACCCGGCCAGCCCCTCGAACTCGGTGAGGGCCACCACCATCTCGGGCTTGTGCTGGTCGTCGTGGAAGGAGCGGCACGGGTCGCCGGGCGCGAGCCCCTGGCGGTTCTCGCGGTTGTACCCCGCCCGGGCGGCGTGCGGCTTGGGGTGCACCTGGAGCGACAGCGCGCGGTCCGCGGCGAGCACCTTCAGCAGGTAGGGGAGCCGGGGGCCGTACTCGTCGGCGACCCGGCGGCCCAGCATTGCGTCGGGCGCCGAGCGCACGAGCTCGAGCAGGGTCCTGCCGGGCCCCGCCACCCGGGACGGGGCGCTGGGGTGCGCGCCGAGCCACAGCTCCGCGTCCGGGGCGTCGCCGGGGACCGTGCCGAGCAGCTCGGCGAGCCGCGTGCGCGAGCCCCAGTCGTAGTGCTGGACGGTGTTCTCCAGCGGGTAGAGCTCGGGCACGGTGCCCACCCTTGCACATGCGCGCCCCGCAGGGCCCGGGGGCAGGGAAGATCCACCCGCCCCCGGCCGCAGCCGGGCACGTACGCTGTGGGGCGTGACGATCGACCTGGCCACCATCATCAAGGCGTACGACGTGCGCGGGACCGTGCCGGACCAGCTCTCGCCGGAGGTGGCCCGCGCGATCGGCGCCGCGTTCGCCCGCGTGGTCGCGCAGCCGGAGGGCGCGCGGCAGGTCGTCGTCGGGCACGACATGCGGGAGTCCGGCCCCGAGCTCGTCGAGGCGTTCACGGCGGGGGTCACCGCCGCCGGGATGGACGTCGTGCGGATCGGCCTGTGCTCGACCGACGGGCTCTACCACGCGTCGGGCGCGCTCGACGCCCCCGGGGCGATGTTCACCGCCTCCCACAACCCCGCCGTCTACAACGGGATCAAGCTGTGCCGCGCCGGCGCGCGCCCCGTCGGGCAGGACACCGGCCTGTCGGAGGTGCGCGAGCTCGCGCAGCGGCTGCTCGACGACCCGGCGGGCAGTGGCACGGACCAGGCCGCGCCGGGCACGGTCCGCGACGTCGACACCCTGGCCGACTACGCCGCGTTCCTGCGCGGGCTCGTCGACGTGTCGGGCATCCGCCCCCTCAAGGTCGTCGTGGACGCCGGCAACGGCATGGCCGGCCACACGGTGCCCGCGGTGCTTGGCACCGGGGCCGGGCTGCCCGCCCTGCCGCTCGACGTCGTGCCGCTGTACTTCGAGCTCGACGGCAGCTTCCCGAACCACGAGGCCAACCCCCTCGACCCGAAGAACCTCGAGGACCTGCGGGCGGCCGTCGTGGAGCACGACGCCGACCTCGGCCTCGCGTTCGACGGCGACGCCGACCGCTGCTTCGTCGTGGACGAGCACGGCGACCCCGTCTCGCCGTCCGCGGTGACGGCGCTGGTGGGGCTCCGCGAGGTGGCCAAGGAGCTCGCGGCGGGCCGCACGCCCACGGTGATCCACAACCTCATCACGTCCCGCGCCGTCCCCGACCTGCTGCAGGCGGCGGGGGCGACGACGGTCCGCACGCGCGTGGGCCACTCCTTCATCAAGGCGCAGATGGCGCAGCACGACGCCGTCTTCGGCGGCGAGCACAGCGCGCACTACTACTTCCGCGACTTCTTCTTCGCGGACACGGGCATGCTCGCGGCCCTGCACGTGCTCGCGGCGCTCGGCGAGCAGCCGCACCCGCTGTCGGTGCTGGCGGAGATGTTCTCCCCGTACGTGGCGTCGGGGGAGATCAACTCCACCGTGGCGGACGCCGCCGCGGCGCGGGAGCGGGTGCGCGACGCGTACGCTGCCGCGTACCCGCAGGCCGACGTCGACGAGCTCGACGGGCTGACCGTGGCGCACTGGGACGGCCACCCGCAGTGGTGGTTCAACCTGCGGGCGTCCAACACGGAGCCGCTGCTGCGGCTCAACGTCGAGGCGGCCGACGAGGACATCATGGTGAAGGTGCGCGACGACGTCCTGTCGCTCGTGCGGCAGGCGGAGGACGCATGAGCGACAGCACGAGCGAGGCCCCCACGATCGACCCGTGGGTGCGCAGCATCCTGCGCTGCCCGGTGACGGGCGCAGAGCTGATCGACGCCGTCGGCCCGGACGGGGAGCCGGAGCTGCGCTCGACGGACCCCGAGCGCCCGCTCGCGTACCCGGTGCGCGACGGCATCCCGGTGCTGCTGGAGAGCGACGCGCGCCCGCTCTGACCCGCCGCGGCCACCCCGCGACCACCCCGCGACCACTCCGCGACCACCACGCGGCGGCCCGGCCGCGAGCCTCTGCCGGGCTGCTGGGAGAACGCGCGCGGAGCACGTCGTGGCCCCCAGATGAACAGTCGATGAGCAGCCGGTGATCCGGCCGGATTCCGGCCTTGCGGCGGCCATCCGGTGCCTACGCTCGCGCCGTGCCGACTCACGCCGCCGCCGCTCGACCCGCCCAGCCGGGCGCGTCCCGTGCCGCCTCCCGCGCCGCCCGTCCCGGACGCCGTCTGCGCCTGTTCCACTTCGACATCAAGACGTACGGGAACTACGGCGACACGCTGCTGTTCGAGGCCGTCCGCGAGACCTTCGAGGGCTTCGCCGGCGGCGCGTGCTTCGAGGTCGCGGGCAGCCGGTCCCTGCGCGACCCGGTGGGCCCGAAGCTGGTCGACCACATCAACGAGCACTTCGACGCCGTCGTCGTGGGTGGCGGCGGCCTGTTCCTGCGCGACACCAACGCGAACGCGCGCTCCGGGTGGCAGTGGAACATCTCTCTGGAGCAGCTGCGCCGGCTCGAGGTCCCGATCGTCGTCTTCGCCGTCGGGAACAACCGGTTCATCGACCAGGAGGACTTCGCGGAGCCGTTCCGCGAGCACCTCAACCTGACGCTCGACAAGTCCGTGTTCTTCGGGCTGCGCAACCACGGCTCCGTGCGCACCATCCGGGAGTACGTGGACCACGACCCCGAGCGCGTCACCTACCAGCCGTGCCCCACGACGATCTCGTCGTACCTGTTTCCCGACCTGTACCGGGAGCAGCTCGACACCGGCGACGGCAAGGTGCTCGCCGTCGAGTCGATCATCGGCAAGCGGCAGGTCGCGGCGGGCTTCGACCGGGACCGCGTCTACGCCGACCAGGCGGACGTGCTCGCTCGCCTGAAGGGCGAGGGGTGGCGGCTGGTGAGCGTGCCGCACGCGCGCGCCGACATGACGTTCCACGAGCTGCTCGCCGAGCGCGGGCTGGTCGACGACGCACGCGTGCTGTGGGGCCGCCGCGACGTCCTGTTCACCGGGCTGGAGGCCCTCGCCGACCTCCCGGTGATCCTGGGGACCCGCGGGCACGCCCAGATGGTGCCGTTCGGCATGGGTGCGATCCCGCTGTCGCTGTACGTGCACCACAAGACGCGCTACTTCGCGACCGACATCGGGCACGCGGAGTGGGCGCTCGACCCCCGCGCCGAGACCTTCACCGACGACCTCTACCGCACCGTGCACGACGTCACGGAGCGGCAGGCCGCGCTGCGTGACGAGCTCGCCGTGACGCGCCGCGGCCTGTACGACACGACCCTGGCGAACCTCGCGACCATCTACGAGCGGCTCGCCGGCGTGGCCGTCGCGCCCTCCTTC
Source organism: Isoptericola sp. NPDC057191 (assembly GCF_042670225.1). Lineage (NCBI taxonomy): Bacteria > Bacillati > Actinomycetota > Actinomycetes > Micrococcales > Promicromonosporaceae > Isoptericola > Isoptericola sp. NPDC057191. The sequence goes on from NZ_JBHUWC010000158.1 coordinate 8,797, forward strand.
ACGCCCCTGACGCCGAAGGAGCGTCGGCTCGCGGCCCGCACCTACGACGCGGCCCTCGAGAAGGCCAAGGCGGAGGAGCGCCTGCGGACCAAGGACCGCGAGCTGGGCGCCAAGGACCGCGAGCTGGGGGTCAAGGAGCGGGAGCTGGGCGCCAAGGACGCGCAGATCCGCTCGCTCGGCAGCGACCTGCAGCAGGTGCGCGCGACGCTGCGGGCCGTCCGGGAGTCCGTCCCGCAGGGCTCCGTCGTGCGCCGCGCCGCCCGCCGGGCGCGCCGGCTGGTGCGGCCCCGCTGAGGCCCGTCGGGCGCGCCTGACGGCACCCCCGCACCTCCCAGCACCCCCGAAGCACCCCGACCCGGCGCGGCACGGAAGGATCGAGCAGGACGGATGACGAGCACCACGACAGGCCCGACGACGCGCGCCGGCGCGCCGTCGCGCGCGGAGCGGCGGCGGCGCAACGCGGCCGCCGTGGCCGTGCTGCGCGAGGTGGCGCGGCCCGCCGAGGTCCTGCGCCAGGCGGGCTCGCCGCGCTCGCGGACCGGGTGGCGGCTGCGTCTCGGGCTCTGCGGCTGGGAGAGCGTCGAGGGCCTGGTCC
>NZ_JBHUWC010000159.1:0-9381 GCF_042670225.1 Isoptericola sp. NPDC057191
GCCCCCCCGGGCGCCCGCGCCGGGGCCCGGCCGGGGCGAGGCGTTCCTCCTGCAGGGCGGTGACTGCGCGGAGACGTTCGCCGACGCGAACGCGACCCGGATCCGCAACAAGGTCCGCACCATCCTGCAGATGGCCGTGGTCCTCACGCACGGCGCGAGCACGCCCGTCGTCAAGATGGGACGGCTCGCGGGGCAGTACGCCAAGCCCCGGTCGTCGGACCTCGAGACCCGCGACGGCGTGACCCTGCCCGCGTACCGCGGCGACATGGTCAACGGGCACGAGTTCACCCCCGCGTCCCGCACGCCGGACCCGGTGCGCCTCGAGCAGGCGTACCGGATCTCGTCGGCGACGGCCAACGTCGTGCGCGCCTTCACCCAGGGCGGCCACGCCGACCTGCGGCGCGTGCACGAGTGGAACCGGGGCTTCATGCGCAACCCGGCCTACTCCCGGTACGAGCGCACCGCCTCGGAGATCGACCGGGCGATCCGCTTCATGGAGGCCTGCGGGGCAGACTTCGACGCGCTGCGCTCCGTCGAGTTCTACCTCAGCCACGAGGCGCTCATCCTCGACTACGAGCGCGCCCTCACCCGGGTGGACGCCCGCACGGGCGAGGCGTACGCGACGTCGGCCCACTTCCTGTGGATCGGGGAGCGCACCCGCCAGCTGGACGGCGCGCACGTCGAGTTCCTGTCGCGGGTGGCCAACCCGATCGGCGTCAAGCTCGGCCCGACGACGTCGCCCGACGCGGCGCTCGACCTCGCGGCGCGGCTCAACCCGCGCAACACGCCGGGTCGGCTGACCTTCGTGACCCGGATGGGGGCCGGCAAGGTGCGTGACGTGCTGCCCGACGTGGTGGAGAAGGTCACCGCCGCAGGCGTGTCCGTCACGTGGGTGACGGACCCGATGCACGGCAACACCATCACGTCGGAGAGCGGCTACAAGACGCGCCGCTTCTCCGACGTCCTCGACGAGGTCACCGGCTTCTTCGAGGTGCACCGGGCGCTGGGCACCGTGCCGGGCGGCCTGCACATGGAGCTCACCGGCGACGACGTCACCGAGGTGCTCGGCGGCAGCGAGGAGATCGACGACGCCGGCCTGGCGCTGCGGTACGAGACGCTGGTGGACCCGCGCCTCAACCACCAGCAGTCGCTCGAGATGGCCTTCCGCGTCGCCGAGATGCTCACCGGCCGGTGACGGGAGCCGCTACCAGACGGTCAGCGTGACGGTGCTGCCCTTCGGGGCCGTGCCGGTCGTGTCCTGGAACCGCACGGTGTCGAGCAGGCCTCCCAGGTAGGCGTTCTCCTCGACGCGGAAACCGGCCCTCTCGAGCGCCGCTCGGGCTGGTCCGGTCCGCTTGCCGACGACGTCCGGCACCTCGACCAGCGGCGGACCCAGGGAGATCGTCAGGGTAACGGTGTCCGTGCGGTGCGCCGTCGCGCCCTGCTCGGGGTCCTGCGCCAGCACGTGCCCCTTCGGCACGTCCTCGTCGTACTCCGGGTCGCCGATCGTCACCACGAGCCCGAGCGCCTCGAGGTCGGCGACGGCGGCGTCCTTCTCCTTGCCGACCTCCTGCGGCACCTGCACCGGGGCAGGACCGTCGGAGACGGTCAGCGTCACGACCGTGTCGTGCCGCTGGCGCGTGCCCTCGCCGACCGACACGTCGAGGACGGTGCCACGGTCGGCCTCGTCGTCGTACGCACGCTGGGGCGCACCGACCGTGAACCCCGCACGCTTCAGCGCGGCGGTCGCCTGCTTGCGGCCCGCACCCACGAGGTCGTGAGGGACGGTGAGCATCTGCACGCCCCGCGAGACGACGAGCTCGACCGTCCCGTCGGTGCGCACGCGGTCGCCCGGGGCAGGGACCGTCGTCACGACGGAACCCACCGGGACGTCGTCGTCGAACGCCTGGGTGGACGTGGTGTCCAGGCCGGCCCGCTCCAGAGTGGTGCGGGCGTCGTCGGCCGGCACCCCCGCCACGCCGGACGGGACCGACGTCCATGCCCCGGGGCCGTCGGCGAACCACCACCAGGTGCCGAGCCCGCCTCCGCCGAGCACGAGCAGCAGGGTGAGCGTCCACGCGATCGCGCGCCGACGGCGCGACGGACGCCGGTAGGCCTCGGTGGGCTGCTCGACGAGCCGATCGGTGGGCTGGGAGGGCGCGCTCGCGGACACCTCCTGGAAGAACGCCGTGGGGATCTCGTCGACCGCGTCGGTGCCCTCGGTACCGTCGGCGCCCGGGTCGCGCTCGGGCGCGTCGTCGGCGGGCGTCTCGACCGGCGGCTCTGCCCGCCGGGCCAGCAGGTCGGGGGCGATCGACGCGCGCAAGGCCTCGAGGGCCTCGAGCGCCGCCCCGGCGTCCGGCGGCCGGTGCTGCGGGTCGCGCGCCGTGAACGACGCGACCAGCGCGTCGAATCCCTCGGGGAGCCACTCGACGCGCTCGGACGGGGCGGGGTGGTCCTCGTGCACGTGGTGGAAGGCCACCTGGATCGGCGTCTCGCCCGGGTAGGGGAGGGTGCCGGTCACGAGCTCGTACGCGAGCACCCCGACGGCGTACACGTCGGTGCGGGCGTCGCAGCGGCCGCTGGTGACGACCTCGGGGGCGAGGTACGCGACGGTGCCGAGGACCGTGCCCGTCGTGGTCGTGGTGACCTCTGTCACCGCCCGTGCCAGACCGAAGTCCGCGACCTTCACCCGGCCGCCCGCCGGTACGTCCCCGTCGCCGACCACGAGCACGTTCTCGGGCTTGACGTCGCGGTGCACGAGGCCCTTGCGGTGGGCAGCCGCGAGGGCGGCCAGCACCTGCGCGAGGACGTCGAGGGTGCGGTCGAGCGTCAGGGCGCCCGCGTCGTGCAGCTCACGGCGCAGGTTCGTGCCCGGCACGTACTCCATCGCGAGATAGCTGGTGTCCTCGTCGACGCCCTGGTCGTAGACCGCGACGACGCCCGGGTGGGTGAGACGTGCCGCGGCGCGCGCCTCCCGCCGGAACCGGGACACGAACGCGGCGCCGTCCACGCCGTCGGCCAGGTGGGGGTGCATCACCTTGACGGCCACCTCCCGGTCGAGGCGCCGGTCGGTGGCCCGGTAGACGGTGGCCATGCCCCCGCGCGCGACGCGCGCGACGATCTCGTACCGCCCGTCGACCAGGCGGCCGAGCATCGGGTCGGTCGTCGCGATGGCCACGCGACGAGTGTAGGGGCGGCCGCATCGGGCGGCCCGTAGGCTTGCCGCGTGAACGACACCGCACCCCCCGTGCCCGGCACCTCCGGCGAGCGCGACGACGACCGTACCGACGACCGTACCGACGACCGCGCCGAGGACCGGGCCGCGCTCGACTCCCTCGTGGACGAGTGGCTGACCCTGCCCGACGTCGCGGAGGCGCTCGGTATCGCGGTGAGCAAGGTGCGGGGGCTGGTCGACGACCGGACGCTCGTCGGGATCAGGCGGGGCGAACGGCACACGCTGCAGGTGCCTGCCGCGTTCCTCGTCACCGACGGCGACGCGCCGCACGTCCTCCCGACGTTGCGCGGCACGGTGCTGGTGCTGTCCGACGTGGGGCTCGACGACCCGGCGATCCTGCGCTGGCTGTTCGAGACCGAGCCGTCGATCGGGAACGCGCCCATCGCGGAGCTGCGGGCCGGACGTCGCGCTCAGGTGCGCCGGGTCGCCCAGGCGCTGCTCTGACCGGCTGGGGGGAGCGGTCGCCGGCCGCTGACCCCTCCGGCCGCGGCCTCGGGCGGTGCCTCGGGCGGCGTCTCAGGCCGCGCGGTCGACGGCGGCGCGCGCGAGGTCCAGCAGGACGGTGCGTCCGGGCTCGGCGAGCTCCGCGTCGGAGAGCGCGGCGAGCGCGTCGTCCGCCAGGGTGTCGATCAGCGTCTCCACACCGTCCAGCGCCCCGGAGCCCGCGATGACGCCCCGCAGCCGCTCGACCGTCGCGGCGTCGAGGGCAGGGTCACCGAGCCGCGCGACGACGAGGTCGCGGTCGGCCGGGCTCGCGGCCGCCATCGTGCGGGCCACCAGGACGGTGCGCTTGCCCTCGCGCAGGTCGTCCCCCGCGGGCTTTCCCGTCACCGAGGGATCGCCGAACACGCCGAGCACGTCGTCGCGCAGCTGGAAGGCCTCGCCGAGCGGCAGGCCCGCCGCAGAGATCGCGTCCACGCGAGCAGGGCCGGCACCGGCGAGCAGCGCGCCCAGCACGAGCGGGCGCTCCACCGAGTAGCGGGCCGACTTGGCCCGTAGGACCGCCCGGGCGCGGTCCTCGTCGGCGACGGGATCGAGGCCCCACGCCTCGGCCTGCACGAGCACATCGAGGTACTGCCCGACGACGACCTCGGTCTGCATCGCGTCGAACAGGCCACGTGCCTCCGCGGCACGGTCGGCCGGCAGGGCCGCGGCCGCGTCGGCGATCTCCCGCTGGCACGCCACCAGGCACAGGTCGCCCAGCAGGATGGCGGCCGCCGTGCCGAACCGCTCCGCGGAGCCGGTCCAGCCCGAGGCGGCGTGGCGCGCCTCGAACGCGCGGTGCGCGGTCGGCTCGCCACGGCGCGTGTCGGAGGCGTCCATGACGTCGTCGTGCAGGAGGGCGGCGGCCTGGAACAGCTCGAGCGCGGCACCGGTGCGGACGACGGCGTCGCGCTCCGGCCCTTCGGCCGCACCCCCGTGCGCCCGGAAGGACCAGTAGCAGAACGCCGCCCGCAGCCGCTTCCCGCCGCGCAGCAGGACCCCGGCCTGGTCGGTCAGCGCGGTGGCCGGGGCCCCGATCGCCGCCACCTCTGCTGCCAGGTCGGCGAGGTGCTGCTCGACCCGGGCGTCGACGTCGTGGCGGAGGTTCTCGAGGTCGACGACGGAGGGTGCGGTGGGCATGCCGACAGCCTATGCGTCCGCCACCGGGACGCGGGCCGCAGCCGTTCAGCCGACGACGACCGAGCCGCTCACGGTCACCAGGCGGCGTTCGCCGTCGTCGAGCACGCCGACCGTGACCGATTCCATGACCGGGTCTGAGTCCCGCGCGCCCTTCTTCTTCCCCGGCCTGGTCTCGCGGCCGAACGTGGTCTGGGCGGTGAGCCCGGTGAACGTCCCCGACTCGGACTCCGTGAAGCCCGCCTTGCGCAGGCGCTTGGCGAGCTGGTCGATGACCTCCTGGGTGCTGCGCGGCGTGCTGAGGTTGAGGGTCACGTCAGTGAGGGATCCCTTGTCGGGCGTCGCGGAGCTGGCGAGCACCGTGGCGTCCTGCGGGGCACCGAGCAGCTGCTCCGGGAACCCGGGTGCGTAGCCCCCCACCGCCGTGTCGGGGTCGAACGTGGGCAGCGCCGCCGCGGAGCCCGGGTCGGGGCTGGGCGTCGCAGCAGGGTCGTCCGCGCCACGCAGCCCGACGCCCGAGCCGTCCTCGCCGGTCGCGGACACCTCGTCGCCCGGGGCGCCGCCACCGCCGCCGAGCACCCCGCACCCGGACACCGCCAGGAGGGCGGCGAGCGTCACGACGGCGGTGCGGGCCCGCGCGGCGGGAGCAGGACGACGGTGCGTCGGGCGGAGGAGCGTAGGCACGGCGACCACCGTAGCGGCCCACGTGCCGTGGGCCGACGAGCCCGTGGACCACTCGACGGGATGCCGGGGCGAGGACGTGCCCCCGCGGTTCGGGGACGGGATCATGCCCCCAAGGACGCGCCGTCCACAAGGGACGACGCGGCGCACCTCCGCGCGGCCCTGGTCGGATGGGATCGGGTCATGGAAGCCGCCTACGCCACACCACGTTCCGGGGAGCCTGACTCCCCGTTCGACCTGCCCGTCGTCCTCCGCTCGTCCCGGGACCTGCTCGCCGCCGTGCCCTACCTGCTCGGCTTCCGGCCACGGGAGTGCTGCGTCGTCGTCTGCGTGACCCGCGAGGGGCAGGTCGGCCTCGTCGCGCGCACACCGCTCGGCGATCCCGGGGGACCGGCGCCGGAGGCTCGCGCGGTCGCCCGTGCCGCAGCGCGGGCCGGGACGTGCCTCGCGGTCGTGGTCGTGTGCACGGCGCGGCCCGCGGCGACGGTGCGGGCGGACGCCCGGGTCATGGTGTCCGCCCTCGAGGAGGTGCTGGACCCGCCCGCCGACGTGGAGGCGTGGCTCGTCGGTCCGGACGGGTACCGCGGGCTCGACTGCGCCGAACCGGCCTGCTGCCCTCCGCAGGGCCGACCTCTGGGCGAGCTCGAGCACGGCGAGGTCGGCGCAGCCTTCGTCGTCGCGGGGCGTGCGGTCGCGCCCTCGGAGCAGGAGGCCCACCGCATCCGGCGTCCGTCCGCCACCCTGCGCGACCGGGTGGCGAAGGCGGCCGCCCGCGCCGAGCGTGCCCGGCTCGCCGCCCGGACCGACGGCTCGCCGGACCACGCCACCGTCCGCTGGCGGGAAGGGTCCTACGACGCGTGGTGCGCGCTGCTGCGTCAGGCGGCCGCCGAGCAGCACGACCACCTCCCGGGCGAGGTGGCGCTGCCGCCCGCGCGCCTCGGTCGGCTCGCGGCGGCGCTCGCGGACGTCCCGGTGCGGGACGCCGTGCTCCTGTCGCTCGTGCCCGGCGGGCGCGAGGCCGCGGCCAGGACCGTCGGCACCGCGCGTCCCGGCGGGACCGGTGACGTCGAGGTGGACGGCGGCACCCGGCCGGCGGCCGACGTGGAGGTGGCGACCGCCCGGGCGATCGCCCGGGTCGTGGACCCCCGGGTGGGCGTGCCGCCCGACGCGGCGACCGCGGACGCCGCCCGCCTGGTTCTCGAGCAGGTGGTCGGCGGGGCGCCACGCCGGTGGCACGCGGCACCGCTCGCGCTGCTGGGGTTCCTCGCGTGGTGGCGCGGTGACGGCTGCCTCGCCGGGCGGCGGGTGCGCGAGGCCCTGCGGCAGGATCCGTCGCACCGGCTCGCCGCGCTCCTCGCCGGTGTGCTCCAGGCGGCGGTGCCGCCGGGCTGGGTCGCCCCGCCGGGCGGCACGAGCCCCAGTCCGCCCGAACGCACGGAGACCGGACCGTGACCGACTGGTGATCGGACGGTGGCTGCGGCCGGGCCGGTGACCGGCACCGGTGTCGGGTAGCGTGCCCCCATGGCGATCGTCGTCGGACTCCTGAGCACGGCCGAGGGACAGGCGGCACTCGCCGCAGCGAAGCGCGAGGCACGCGAGCGGTCGGTCCCGCTCACGGTCGTCGCGTCCAAGGGTGACGGAGGCGCCGAGCGACAGGCGCTCGAGGAGGACCTGGCGGCCGACGGCCTCCCGTACTCCGTCGTCGCCGGTACCGGGGACCTCGCGGACGACCTGGTGCGGACCGCCCAGGAGGCGGGCGCCGAGCTGATCGTCGTGGGACTGCGCCGGCGCAGCCCCGTGGGCAAGCTCATCCTGGGTTCGGGCGCGCAGCGGATCCTGCTGGAGGCTCCGTGCCCCGTGCTGGCGGTGAAGCCGTGACCCCGCCTCGCGCCGCCACGCCGGTGGGTGTGCCTGTGGGTGTGACGCTCGTGACCGTCGGGCCCGTGCGCGGCGTGCCACACCCGTCGAGCCGTTCCCGGCGTTCCCCGCGGTACGGCGGGAATCTTCGCGGCGTCTCGCGCGTTGAGCCAGCACCGGAGACCGGACGACGTGGGTACCCGAGCGGGCGCGGGAGCCTGTGGTGCCCCACCGTCGCGGATGTCGCCGGTACAATAGAGATGTCCGCCTGAGCCACGACAGTCCGAGTCGGAGGCCTTGACGGCGGTGCACCGTCCCCTCGAATGCCGAAAGGTCGGTTTGTGGCGTCCACTGCGCAGAACCCTGCACTTCCCCGCGAGTTCGAGCACCCTGCCCTGCAGGGCCTGCTCGCTCGAGGCACCGCCGACGGCCGGGTCGACGCCGAGAGTTTCCGTGCTGCCTGCGAGGACGCGGCGGTGGCGGACCCGAAGCGCCTGAAGGCCGTCCTGCGCGCCCTCGCGACCGCAGGCGTCGAGATCGGCGTGCCCACGGCCGCCAAGGTCGCCGCCGCCAGCACGAGCCGGAGCACCGCGACGCGCGCCAAGGCGCCGGCGGCCCGGTCCGGGGCGGTCAAGACCTCCACGGTGAAGTCGGCGTCCGCCAAGCCGGCGGCCGACGAGGAGCCGGACGAGACCGCAGCCGCGGCCAAGAAGCCCGCGGCGCGCTCGGCCGCGTCGAAGTCGGCCTCCGGCACCGCGGCCAAGGGCCCGAAGACGACGCGCGGGCGCAAGGCGGCGTCGAAGGACGAGCCCGGCCCGGACGACATCGAGGACGTCGAGCTCGACGAGGACGCGACCGACGTGGCCGACGACGAGCAGGAGACCGAGACGGCCGAGCGCTCCACCAAGAGCGCCAGGACCGCTGCCGGCAAGGACGGCAAGGGCGAGGACGAGGAGACGGGCTTCGTCGTCTCCGACACCGACGACGACGACCAGCCCGCGCAGCAGGTCGTCACCGCCGGCGCCACCGCCGACCCGGTCAAGGACTACCTGAAGCAGATCGGCAAGGTCGCGCTGCTGAACGCGGAGCAGGAGGTCGAGCTCGCGAAGCGCATCGAGGCCGGCCTGTTCGCCGAGGAGCGGCTCTCCAAGGACTACGCCGACTACGACAAGACGAAGGCGAGCGCCGACGAGCGTCGGATGTACCGCGACCTGCGGTGGATCGCGCACGACGGCAAGCGCGCCAAGAACCACCTGCTCGAGGCGAACCTCCGGCTCGTCGTCTCGCTGGCCAAGCGTTACACCGGCCGCGGCATGCTGTTCCTGGACCTGATCCAGGAGGGCAACCTCGGTCTCATCCGCGCGGTCGAGAAGTTCGACTACACCAAGGGCTACAAGTTCTCGACGTACGCCACGTGGTGGATCCGGCAGGCGATCACGCGCGCCATGGCCGACCAGGCCCGCACCATCCGCATCCCGGTGCACATGGTCGAGGTCATCAACAAGCTGGCCCGCGTCCAGCGCCAGATGCTCCAGGACCTGGGCCGCGAGCCCACCCCGGAGGAGCTGGCCAAGGAGCTGGACATGACCCCCGAGAAGGTGGTCGAGGTCCAGAAGTACGGTCGCGAGCCCATCTCGCTGCACACCCCGCTGGGCGAGGACGGCGACAGCGAGTTCGGTGACCTCATCGAGGACTCCGAGGCCGTCGTCCCGGCCGACGCCGTGAGCTTCACGCTGCTGCAGGAGCAGCTGCACCAGGTGCTCGACACCCTGTCCGAGCGCGAGGCGGGCGTCGTCTCGATGCGTTTCGGTCTCCAGGACGGCCAGCCGAAGACGCTCGACGAGATCGGCAAGGTCTACGGCGTGACGCGCGAGCGGATCCGTCAGATCGAGTCCAAGACGATGTCGAAGCTGCGCCACCCCAGCCGGTCCCAGGTCCTGCGGGACTACCTGGACTGATCCGGGTGACGTGAAGGGCCCCGGTGC
>NZ_JBHUWC010000160.1:0-9341 GCF_042670225.1 Isoptericola sp. NPDC057191
CCACCGAGTCGACCACTCCGGCCAGGTCGCCCGACGCGACCTCACCGAGCACGGCGTCGACGTCGTCGAGCGCGTGCTCCACGACCTCGTCCGTCACGCCCGCCTCGGGCTCGTCGGCTCCGAGGACGTCGTCGACGACACCATCCGCACCGACGAGGCCGTCCACCGTGCTCTCGACGGTCGGCTCCGTGCCGAGCGCGTCGTCGACCGTGGCAGCCACGTCCGAGACGCCACCGAGGACCTCGTCCACCGTGGTGTCCAGGGTCGCCCCCGCACTGCCCAGGTCGCCCAGGTCACCCAGGTCACCGAGGTCGCCCAGGTCAGCCGGGCCACCCAGACCGTCGAGGCCCGGCAGGCCGGCGGCCGCGTCGCCCTCGAGCGCGTCGTCCACCAGGCCGTCGTCGGCGACGACGGAGTCGAGGACGCCGTCCAGGTCGCCCGCCGTCACGTCGTCGAGCGTGGTGTCGACGTCGTCGAGCGCGTGCTCCACGACCTCGTCCGTCACGCCGGCCTCGGGCTCGTCGGCGCCGAGGACGTCGTCCACGACCCCGTCCTCGCCGGCCACGGCGTCGGTCACGCCGTCGACGGTCGCACCCACGGTGTCCTGCACGGCGGTGCCGGTGCCCAGGACTCCGTCCACCGCACGGGTGGCGGAGTCGGCGGTCTCGCCGACCTGGTCCACCGCCTGGTCGACGCCCTGGTCCTCCAGCGCGTCGTCGGCGACCCCGTCCTCCGCGGTCACGTCGTCGACGACCCTGTCGAGGTCGCCGGCGGCGAGGTGGCCCACCGTCTCCTCGACGTCGTCGGCCACGTGCTCGAGGGCCCGGTCGGTCACGCCTGCCTCGGGCTCGTCGGCGCCGAGGACGTCGTCCACGACCCCGTCGTCACCCGTGACGCCGTCGACGGTGTCCCGCACCGCCGAGCCGGTCCCGAGCGCCTCGTCCGCAGCGCCGGCCACGTCCGAGACCTCGTCCGAGACCCGCTCCACGACCTTGTCGACGGCCGCCCCGGCATCGCCGGCACCGGCCTTCGCGTCGGCCTTGGCGCCGTCCTGCGCGGGCTCGGCGGCACCGGCCTCGTCGGGCGTCGTGCCGCCGGCGGCCTGGTCGCCCCCGGAGGTCCCGTCGCCCTGGTCGGACGGCTGGTCCTCGACGGCGTCGTCCAGGACGCCGTCCTGGCCGGCGACGTCGTCGACGACCCCCTTGACGTCACCGGACTGCACGTCGTCCGCGGTCTGGTGCACGTCCTCGGCGACCGCGTCCACGAGGTCGTCCGTCGTCGTGGCGGACTGCTCGTCCGGTCCCACGACGTCGTCGACCACGCCGTCCGCACCGGCGACGGCGTCGACGACGTCCTCCACCGGGTCCGTGTCGACCTTCGGCAGGTCGACCGGCGTCTTGAGCGACGCGTCGCTCGTCTCCTCGGAGACCTCGCTGAGATGCAGGTCGACCGAGGTGTTCTCTCCGACGGTGACGTCGGCGACGTCCCCGTCCGCAGCTTGGGCCATCACGGCCCCGGCGACCACGAGGCCGCCTGCGACGAGCGCGGTGTTCACGGCTCGCCGGACATACGTATGCATGATCCGCTCCTGACTGACGTGGTGCGCGGGTGGCAGACGCCGCCCGCGGTCGCTGTCGCGCGAGAGGGCGCGACGCGGCCACGTCAGGCAGGAGAGACGGGGATGTCCAGGGAGACCGCGGGGAGGCGGTCGAGCTGGTCGGCCGTGAGGACCGTCCAGCCACGCGAGGTCACGTGGGCACGGCCCACGAGGTCGGCGGCGGCGTCGCCACCGGCCCCGCGGGAGGTGGAGAGCGAGGCCCCGCCGGCCGCAGCGACGGCGGGCGACGAGGGGGTGGCGGGGTCCGGCCCGCGGTCCGCCGGGACGGCGGTCGGGAGCTCGGCGGCCACGACCTCGGGCACGAGCGGCAGGCTCGGCGCGTCCGAGGTGGTCGGCAGGGACGTCAGGTACGGCGCGGCCGGCACGGTCCGCGTGGCCGGCGCGGCGCCCCGCGAGGACGCGGCGGGCTCGACGGCGGTGGCGGCCGGTGCCGACGACGGCGCGACGGCGACCGGCACGGAGGCAGCGGGCGTGGCGGCGGGCGTGGCAGCCGGCGCGGGTGCCGGGTCGAGCACCGGGTCGAGGACGGGGTCCAGGACCGGGTCGAGGGCGGGCGCCGTGACGTCCGTGACGGGCTCGACGACCGGTGCGAGCACTCCCCCGACGGGCTCGACGACAGGCGCCAGCGCGTCGACCACGGGGGCGGTGGCGTTCAGGACCGGGTCCAGCACCGGCTGGAGCGAGCCCGTCACGGGTGTCACCAGCCGGACGACCGGGTCGAGCACCGGGTCCAGCGTGCGCACGACCGGAGCGACGACCGCGCCCACCCCGTCCGTGACCGGGGCGAGGGGCTTGACCACCTCGTCGACCACGCGGCCGACCGGCTCGAGCACGGGCGACGTCGCCTTCGTGACCGGGGACAGCACGTCGGCGACCGTGTCGGTCACCGGGGCGAGCGTCTCGCCGACAGGGGTGGTGACGTCCTCGACCACGCCCGCCACCGGGTCGATCACCGGCGCCAGGGGCGTCAGGACACCCTCGACGATCGCGCCGACCGGCGCCGTCACCGCACCGAGCGGCTGCACCGCACGCTCGATCAGCTCCGCTCCGGGCAGCTCCGGCGACGTCGGGGTCGCCGGCTCGGCGTCGTCCGCGCGCTCGGTGGTGTCGGCCGGCTCGTTCTGCTCCGACGGCGCTGCGGGCTTCGGAGCGGCCTTCTCAGGCGCCCCCTGGCCGGCCTCGGCGTCCTGCTCGGCGTTCGCCGCGTCCTCGCTGCTCGCGGCCGCCTCGGCGGCCTCGGCGGGCTCGCTGTCCTCGGCGGGCTGGCCCTTCTCGGTGCTCTTGACCGGCTCGCTGTTCTTGTCGGGCGCGCTGTTCGCGGCGAGCTGGTTCTTGCCGGTGCTCGCGGGCTGCTCGGTGCTCGCGGGCTGCTCCGCTCCGGCGGGCGCCTCGTGCGTGGTCAGGTCCTGGGTGACGCTGTCGACGGCCTGCTCGGCGGGTGCGACGGCGTCGTGCACGGCCTTCCGCACCGGCTCGAGCGTCTCCCGCACAGGCGCGACGGCCTTGTCGAGGACGTCGCGCAGCGGATGTGCCCCAGGAGCCTTCGCCGTGGCGGCGGGCTTCGACGCGGGCGAGGTCTGCGGCTGCTCCGAGGGCTGCTCGGCGGGCTGCTGGCCCGGGTGCTGGCCGTGGTCGACGAGCGTGCGGACGAGGGACGTCACCGGGCCGTCGGCCCGGCCACCGTCGTCGGCGGACGCGGAGCCCGCGACGGCCACGCTCAGCGCGGCGGCTCCCAGCAGTCCGGCCGCGGCGGCCCCGGCGCGCGCGAACCACCGACGGCGTGCTGCCGCCGGCGCTCGGTCCACGCTGCGTGCCACTCGGCCCCCTTCGATGCCACGCTGGTCATGCACATGCCATGACCCACGTCACACTGTGACGCCCGAGCAACGGTCTCGCAACAGCACCGCCGAAAATTTCACCCGGTGGCGCGGACGCCTCAGGCCACCGAGGTGCCGAACAGCAGCCCGAGGGCGTACGTGACCGCCGCCGCGCCGAACCCGATCGCGAGCTGGCGCAGCGCACGCGTCCAGGGCGACGTGCCCGAGAGCAGACCGGTGATCGCGCCCGTGACCAGCAGCGACAGCCCGACGAGCCCGGACGCCACGAGGATCGCCTGGACGCCCGTGAGCCCCAGCAGGTACGGCAGCACGGGGATCAGCGCGCCGGACGCGAAGAAGCAGAAGCTCGAGATCGCCGCGCCCCAGGCGGTGCCGTGGGTCTCCAGGTCGTCGTCCGCCTCCGCCCCCGCGGCGCCGGACACGGCGTCGGACGCGGCGGGCTCGTCGTGCAGGACCTCGGGCGCCAGCGTCCCGGTCGCGGCCAGCCCGGCCAGGACGCGGTCGGCCCGCCCCTGCGCCTCGTCGGCGGCCATGCCCCGCGCCCGGTAGACGAGCGCGAGCTCGTTGGCGTCGACGTCGAGGTGCGGCAGCGCGCCGGCGCTCTTCGGGTCGGGCGTGGACGCCTCGAGCAGCTCGCGCTGCGAGCGCACGGAGACGAACTCGCCCGCGCCCATCGACAGTGCGCCGGCGAGGAGACCCGCGACGCCCGTGAGGAGCACGGTCTGGGACCCGACGCCGGAGGCGCCGATGCCGAGCACGAGGGCGAGGTTGGAGACGAGGCCGTCGTTCGCGCCGAAGACGGCGGCGCGGAACGTGCCGGACATCCGGTTGCGTCCCCGGGTCGCGAGCGCCCGCACGACCTCCTCGTGGATCTGCTCGTCCGCCGCCATCGTCGGGGTCGCGAACTCCTCGCGGTCGTACGTCGAGCGCGCCTCCGCGCGCTGGGCGAGCGCGAGCACGAACACGCCACCGAAGCGGCGGGCGAAGAGGCCGAGCATGCGGGTGCGCAGGTCGCCGCGCAGCGGCCTGCCGCCGTCGTCCCCCAGGAGGTCGAGCCAGTGCTGCTCGTGCCGTCCCTCGGCGTCGGCGAGCGCGAGCAGGACGGCGCGCTCCTCGCCGGTGCGGCGGCGGGCGAGGTCGCGGTACGTCGCGGCCTCGGCCCGCTCGTCGGCGAGGTAGCGGCGCCAGCGTCGGACGTCCGCGGGGCGGCGTGCAGGGCGGTCGGGCGCGGGCATGGCGGTGCCGTCGGTCATGCCGTCATGATGTCCGCTGCGGGGCGGTTGCGGGTTCCGGGCGGGGCCCGGGCGGCTTCCGGGGGCGCGCGCCGGAGTTTTCGGACGTCCGCAGCCGGACGCGCGACAGGCCGTGGTGTGGACGCGCACCCGAGTGTCACCGGCTCGGGGCACAATAGGGGCGGCGTCCGGGGTCGGCCGGGCGCGGCCCGTGGTCGGCCACGAGGGGCGACCGCGAGCTGGACACCAGGGGCTCGGACAGTAGGGGACTCCGGCGTGATCATTGTCAGCACTGACGGCTCGTGCCTCCGCAACCCCGGTGGCGCGATCGGCTGGGCGTGGATCGCCCACGAGGGCGGGCGCTTCGACTCCGGTGGCGCCGCGTCCGGGACCAACCAGGTCGCGGAGCTCACCGCCCTGCTGCGCGCGATCGAGGCGCACCCGGGGGCGGAGCCGCTCCTCATCGAGTCGGACTCCCAGTACGCGATCCGGTGCGCGTCCGAATGGATCCACGGGTGGAAGCGCAAGGGATGGCGCACGGCGGCCGGCGGCCCCGTGAAGAACCTGGAGCTGATCCAGACGATCGACGACGCCATCACGGGCCGCGAGGGCCCGGTCCGGTTCCGCTGGGTGCGCGGCCACGTCGGTAACCCATTCAACGAGCGCGCCGACCAGCTCGCCGGGCTCGCGGCGCAGGACTGGGCCGCCGGGCGTGGCGGTGTGGACGAGCTGCTCGTCATCGCGGGCGACGAGACGCCGCGGGGCGGCGCCGGCCGGGATGCCGGCCGGGACGCCGCCGAGCGCCCGGCCGCGCGGCCGTCACGCGAGGCGGAGCCCGTCGGCGCCCGCAGCGACGGCGGCTGGGAGCTCGGAACCCTCTTTGACTAGCACGAGCCCCACCACCGTCGCGGCCCGCCCGAGCGCGGGCGACGTGACGGTCGAGCACACGTCCGACCGACCGCTCGACCTGGGGCTGACGCTCGCCCCGCTGCGGCACGGCGCCGGCGACCCGACGTTCCGCCGCACCCCCGACGGGGCCCTGTGGCGCACCACGCTGGTGCGCACGGGTCCGGTCACGCAGCGGCTGGTCGCCCACGGCGAGCGCACCGTCGTCGCGCAGCACTGGGGGCCGGGGGCCCGCGAGGCGGCCGACGACCTGCCGCGGCTGCTCGGCGAGGAGGACGACGCCTCCGCGTTCACGCCGCCGCCGCAGGCCCGGGACGCCGCGCGACGCACGCCCGGGCTACGGATGTGCCGCAGCGAGCGCGTGCTCGAGGCGCTGGTGCCCGCCGTGCTCGAGCAGAAGGTGCAGGTCGTGACGGCGCACCGCGCCTGGCGGTGGCTCGTCACCCGACACGGCTCCCCCGCGCCGGGGCCTGCGCCGGACGGCCTGCGGGTGGTCCCGTCCGCGCGCGCGTGGGCGGCGGTCCCGACGTGGGACTGGCACCGGGCCGGCGTCGACCCGCGGCGTGCGGCGACCGCGGTGCGGTGCGCTCAGGTCGCGGCGCGGCTGGAGGACGCCAGCGGGATGCCCGGCGAGGAGGCGCGTGCCCGGCTCGAGAAGGTGCCGGGCGTGGGCCGGTGGACGTCGGCGGAGGTGGCACAGCGCGCCTTCGGCGACCCGGACGCCGTGTCCGTCGGGGACTTCCACCTCGCGGCAGCCGTCGGGTGGGCTTTCACCGGCGAACGCACCGACGACGAGGGGATGCTGCGGCTGCTCGCGCCCTACGCACCGCACCGGCACCGCGTGGTGCGGCTGCTGTTCCTCGACCGACGGCCGCAGGCCCCGCGCCGGGGGCCACGGCTGTCGATCGCGGACTACCGCACGTTCTGAGGACGGCGCGGCGCGTACCGCGCCGTCCCGCGCGCAGCCGTCAGTCGGGCAGGCTGCACACGCCGTCCACGCACACGGCGCCGTCGTCGCCCAGCAGCTGGAGCGGACGTTCGTCCGCGCCGTGGTGGGGTGCGGCCGCCTCGGCCGCGCTGACGGTCATCAGCGTGGTGCGGCGCGGGTTGGCGATCGAGCGGTACGAGCTCTCGGTGGCGTCGTTCATGTTTCTCCTCCAACGGACCCACGGCCGCGGTACGCCCGAGCGTGGCTGGCTCGAGGCCGCGGCGTTCCCCGCGACGGTGCGGGCAGGCCTCGATTCTCGGTGATACGCCGTCTCACTGCCAGGGCTGGCGGTGTGAGTTGCGCCTCGGTCGGGCGGTCAGGCCTCGGCGAGGACCTGGTCGAGCACCTGCACGAAGACGTTCGGGTCCTGCGCGCCCGAGACGCCGTACCGGCCGCCGAGCACGAAGAACGGGACGCCGTTGATGCCGTAGGAGCGGGCACGGGCGATGTCGTCCGCGACGGCCTCGGCGTAGGTACCGGCGTTCAGCGCGACGACGACGGCCTCGCGCTCGAGGCCGACCTCCGCCGCCAGGTCGGCGAGGTCCTCGACGTGGCCCACGTGCTCGCCCTCGGTGAAGTAGGCCCGCAGCAGGCGCTCCTTCATCTCCTCCTGCTTGCCGAACGCCTTCGCGAGGTGGAGCAGCTCGTGCGCCTTCAGGGTCTTGGTGTGCCGGACCTGGTCCATCCGGTACGTCAGGCCCTCGGCGGCGGCGAGCGCGGTCACCTGGTCCTGCATCTGCTGGGCGGTCTCCAGCGGGATGCCCTTGTGGTCCGCGAGGAACTCGGTCGCCGTGCCGTCGAAGTCGACGGGGGTGTCGGGCGAGAGCTCGAAGGAGTGGTACTCCACCTCCACCTCGGGGGCGGCGCCGTCGCGCTCCGCGATCCGCTGCAACGCAGTCTCGAAGCGGCGCTTGCCGATGTAGCACCAGGGGCACGCGACGTCCGACCAGACGTCGATCTTCAAAGAAGTCACGCCCAGGCCAACGCCCCGCTGCGGAAGGCGATTCCCGCAGCGGGGCGTGGCGTGCGTCGCACGGGCGACGACGGGGCGCTCAGTTGAGCGGCACGCTCTCCTCCGACGTGGGCGCCAGCTGGGAGCCGGCGATCCCGGCGATGAGCTGGTGGATGTCCACGCCGGTGAGCTGCTTGACCACGCCCTGGCCCTCGCCGAGCACGGCGGCGACGGTCTTCGTCACCGAGGACGCACCGTCGGTCGAGACGACCGTCATGCCCTGGATGTTGCCGATCGGCTCCGCCGCGGCGCGGACGATCTCCGGCAGGCGCTCGATGAGCTCCTGGACCAGCGCCGCCTCGCCGTACTTCTTGAGCGCTTCGGCCTTGGCGTCCGTGGCCACGGCCTCGGCGCGACCCTCGGCCTCCACCGCGAACGCCTTGGCCTCACCCTCCGCCTTGATACCGGCGGCCAGCGCGATCTGGCGGTCGCGCTCGGCCTCGCCGGCACGACGGACGGCGGCGGCCGACGCCTCGGCGTCCTGGATCGCGGCCGTCTTGTTCGCCTCCGCGATCGTGGTGCGCTTGAACGCGTCCGCCTCGGTGGCGGCGTTCGCGGCGTCACGGCGGGCCGTCGCCTCCTGGACCTCGGCGTACGCCTTCGCCTCGGCGGGCTTGCGGACCTCGATGTCGAGACGCTCCTGGGTCACGCGGGCCTTCTCGGCCAGCGCCTCGCGCTCCTGTTGCGCCACGAGCCGGTCCTGCTCGGCGCGCGCGAGCTGGCCGGCCGCCTCCGCCTCGGCGTTCGCCCGGTCCGTGTCGGCCTTGATGGCAGCCTTCTTGAGGTCGAGCGCCTTCTGCCGCTCGGCGATCTGCTCGGCCGCCTCGATGACGGCGAACTCCGAGACCCGGCGCGCCTCCGCCTCGGAGACCTCCGCGACCTGCAGCGCGCGGGCGCCCTCCGCCCGGCCGAGGTTGGCCAGGTACTCCGAGCCGGGCGTCGAGATGTCGGAGATGTTGAGGAGGTCGACCTGCAGCCCCTGCTCGGCGAGGTCGGTCTTGGTCGACTCGACGACCCGGTCCGACAGGCCCTTGCGGTCGGAGATGATCTGCTCGATCGTCATGTCGCCGACGATGGAGCGCAGCGAGCCCTCGAGGGACTCCTTGATGATCTCGGTGAGCATCTCCTGCTGGGACAGGAAGCGCTGCGCGGCGCGGCGCACGCCCTCGTCGTCACCACGGACCTTGAAGTTGATCGACGCCTTGATCGCGATCTTGATGCGGTTCTTGTCGACGCCCTCGACGGTGATCCCGATCTGCCGCTGCTCGAGCGAGATCGCGAAGCCCTGCTGCAGGATCGGCCAGACGAACGTGCGGCCGCCGATGACGACCCGCTGGCTCTGGGCGGCGCTCTCCTTCTTGCCGGCACCGCGGCCGACGATGACGAGGGCCTGGTTCGGCGGCACCCGGCGGATGCGCTGGGCGACGAAGATGCCCACCGCGAGGAACGCCACCACGAGGGCGAGCACCGCGATCGTGGTGATGAAGCTGCTGTCGGACGAATCGAACATGGTGCGCGCCGGAGCGCGTCTCCTTCCGGTCGAGGGGAGAGGTCAGCGGGCGAGCGTGCCGGGCTGGTGCAGCCCGACCCGCACGGTGGAACCGGAGTGCTCGAGCACCACGACGCGGGACCCCGCCGCGATGGGCTCGTCCGAACGGGCCAGGCGACGCTCGAGCTCGGTCGGGACGTCGAGGGACACCTCCCCCGAGGTCGCCGTCACGTCGGTGGTCGCCGTGCCGTGCGCGCC
>NZ_JBHUWC010000161.1:0-9309 GCF_042670225.1 Isoptericola sp. NPDC057191
GCTCACCGGCGGCCAGGGTCCCCGCGTAGACGTCGGTCGCCATCGGTCAGCCCTGCTGCTCGAGGATCTGGTTCGCGGCGTCCTCGGCGGCCTGGAGCGCCTCGTCGACCGGCTTCTTGCCGGAGATCGCGAGCTGCAGCTCGGAGACGACCGCGGTCTGCACGGCGTCCGACCACGCGAAGATGAAGGCGTTCTCGGCGTCCGTCGCGGCCTTGACGGACAGGCGGTTGGCCTCGTCGAGCGGCGAGTCGCCGGTGATGTCCGTGAACTTGGGGATGTCCAGCGACTCCTCCGTCGAGGGGAAGTTGGAGATCAGCGGGCTGGACACGAACTCCGTCTGCCACTCGGGGCTCAGCATGAACTGCGCGAAGGCGACGGCCGCGACGGGGTTCTTCGACGTCGACGGGACACCGATGAGCTGGCCGTCCTGGAACGCGTGGCCGCGTGCGTCGAACAGCGTGGCGACGCCCGTGGTGTCGTAGGTCGCCTCGTTCGTGTCCTTCACGTAGCGCAGGAAGGAGGCGTTGGTGGAGCCCCACACCACGTCACCGGCGGAGTAGAGCTGCGTGACGTCCACGTCGCTCGAGAGGGTGTCGCGCGGGAGCGCGCCCTCGGCGTACAGCTCCGCGTACTTCGTCAGCCACTCCTGGATCTTCGGGTCGTCCGCGAACGTGAACTCGGTCTCGTCCGCGTTCGTGATCTGCGCGTTCATGAGCTGCCAGTCGTTCGGCACGTGCGTGTACGGGTTCGCGGGGAACGCGTAGTACTCGCCGCCCGACTTCTCGGCGATCTGGCTCGCCATGTCGAGCTGCTCCATGACCGTCGACGGCGGGGCGTCCGGGTCCAGGCCGGAGTCCTTCATGAGGTCCTTGTTGAACGTCTGCAGGCCGTTCAGGCCCCAGTACCAGGGGAGGACGTAGTGGTCGTCGTCGCCGGGGAACTTCTGCGACTCCCACACCGACTGGATGAAGGGCGCGCCGATGTCCTCAGGGCCCTTGGTGGTGAGGTCGAGCAGGAAGTTCTCGCGGTAGAGCGCGTACGCGGTCGTCTGGTTGAGGTTGACGACGTCGGGCAGGTCGCACGACTGCGCGTTGGTCACGAGGCGCTGCGTGAACTCGGCGTCGCCCGGGTCGTCCTGCCACTTCACGGTGACGTCCGGGTACTTCTTCTCGAAGGCGGCGATGAGCTTCTCGAAGTACGGGCTGAAGTCCTGCTTGAGCGCCGTGGTCTGGAGGGTGATCTCGCCGGACGGCTCACCCGACAGCCGCTGGTCGGAGGTCACCTCGTCCGAGAGCTCGCACCTGCCGGCCGTCGTCGGCCTGCCGTCGGCTCCGACCGCGTCGGAGCCGCCGCCGATACCGCACGCCGACAGGGCGAGGGAGGCGACGACGAGGCCGGCGGCGCCGCTCGTGAGCGTGCGGCCGCGGCGGCGAGGTCGAGACGTGAGGGTGTGGGTGCGCATGGTGGTGTCCTGCCGTTCCTCGTGAGGTTTCTGCCCGACGGTGGGCCGACCTGGAAGTGGTCCGTGGTGTTCCTCAGGTGTGGTGGTCGCGGGCCGCCCGGTCGGTCCGGGCTCTCGGTCCCGCTGGCCGTCGCCCGAGGTCGTTCTCGTGCGTCGTGCGTGGTGGTCTGCGGTCGTGGGGTGGTCGTGTCAGGGTTCGCGCAGCTCCGGCCAGGTCCGGACGGGAGCAGCGACCGCCCCGATCCCGTAGACGGACTCCCGCGCGGCCTCGCGCAGGAGGGTCAGCGCGCCGCGGACCACCCCACCCGGCCCGAGGGTCGACGGGACCACCTCGGTCCGCAGCGGGGACTCCGCGCGCAGCAGCTCCTCGACCTCCGCGGCGAACGGCTCGGCCCCTGCCGTGCCGACGGTCCCTGCGAGGACGACGCGGTGCGGGTCGACCACGGTGGCGATCGTCGTGACGACGACGGCGACGCGTCGCGCCGCCTCGCGCCGGAACGCACGGACCGCCTCCGACGGGTCCTGGTCGCCGAGCGCCTGCTCCGGCGAGGTCCCCTCGAGCCCCAGCCCGTCGAGCACGTCCTGGAGGGCTGCCGAGCCGACGAGGCTCTGGAACCCCGCGGACGACGAGCCGAGCCGACCGCCGCCCGTCGTCGGCGCGAGCCCGATCTCACCCGCGTACCCGTGCGCGCCGCGCAGCAGCGTGCGGCTGACGACGGTCGCGGCGCCGATGCCCTCGTCCAGGCGCAGGAGGGTGAAGCTCTCGACGCCTGCCGCGTTGCCGCTCTCGGCCTCGGCGAGCGCGGCGAGGTTGACGTCGTTCTCGAGCGCGACGGGGCAGCCGAGCCGTGCGGCGAGCCGTCCCCGCTGCCCGGCGCGCCACGCCGGGTGCCCGGAGACGAAGTCCATGTCTCCCTGGGGGTCCACGACGCCGGGCGTGCCGGCGAGCACCTGCCACAGGGCGGACGGCTCGATCCCGGCCTCCGCGCACGCGGCGGCGACCGCCTCGGCCACGGTCTCGGCCGGGTCGTCGCCGTGCTGCGGGACGCGGACGTCGGACAGTGCGGCGCCGGACAGGTCGGACACGACGGCGTGCACGAACCGGCCCGGCTGCATCTCCACGCCTGCGACATGGCAGAGGTCGGTCACCGCGCGGAAGTGCACCGCGTTCGGCCCCCGCTGGGCTGACGAGACCTCGCCGACGGGCGTGACGATCCCGGCCTCGACGAGCCGGACGACGAGCTCGCCGGTCGACGGCTTCGACAGGCCCGTGACCTTGCTGATCGTGGCCCGGGAGGCCGACTGGTGCTCGAGCAGGAGGTCGACGACCATCCGCTCGTTCACCGACAGGGATTTCCGCATCTTCGCGACCATCTCGTCCGGGCGGCCGGGTGGCCGCTGTGGATACTTTTAGCCAGCCTACCTGATAGATAACCGTCCGTGAACCCCCGAGGGCTTCAAAGATCCGATGACCGGCGTCGGCAGCCGCCCGACCGAAGCGTTGGAGCGGCATCTTCGCAGGTCACACCGAGGTCGGGCCGAACACAGCAATGCCCCGATTCCTCTGACGAATCGGGGCACTGCAAGGCGTCGGGCTGTCGAGCGCTACCCGGTCGGGCTGCGGACGCCGATCGTGAGGAGCAGGTTGGCGTAGACACGCTGGTCGCCCGTGGCCACCAGCAGGGCGACGTCGTCGGACCTGGCGGCGTCGTAGAACGCGAAGCGGTCCAGCTCGTCCCACCCGAGGTCGGGCCCGAGCATCGCCCGGTACCCCGTGTGGGCGGGGATCTCCTCGCCCGCAGCGACGACGTCGCCCGCCACGCCGCCGGGCACCATGACGGCCGCCGACTCGATCGGGACGGCGTCCACCAGCACCTCCAGCACCTGGTCCACGGTGAGCAGGCCTGGGCGCAGGTTGAGGTGCACGCGCGCGGCGCCGGGCCGGGCGCCCGTGGAGTGCGGGTAGTTGGCGTCGGCCAGCAGGACTCGCGACCCGTGCCCCGCCGCGGCGAGCGCCGCGACGAGGCCAGGGTGCAGCAGCTCGTAGCGCAGCACGGTCAGCCCACCGGCAGGTGTCGTTCGGCAGGGGCGGCCGTGGTCGGCACCTGCGGGGACCGACCGTGCGCCGGAGTGCCGATCGAGGCCTCGAAGCGGTGGCGCTGGCGGCCGAGGCCCTCGATCTCCACCTCGACGACGTCACCGTCGGCCAGGTAGGGGAAGCGGCCGGAGAGCGCCACGCCCTCGGGCGTGCCGGTGCAGATCAGGTCGCCCGCCTCGAGCGTCATGTACTGCGACAGGTGGTGCACGATCGCCGCGACGTCGAAGATCATGTCGGCCGTGGACGAGTCCTGCCGGGGCTCGCCGTTGACCGACGACCGCAGCCGCAGGTCCCCGGGGTCGACCTCGTCGGCGGGCACCAGCCCCGGCCCGGTGGGCAGGAACGCGGGGCCGCACTTGCCCTTCGACCACTGCCCGAGCGAGTCGTCGAGCTGCCAGGCCCGCTCGCTCACGTCGTCGACGACGGTGTAGCCGGCGACGTGCTCGCGGGCGGCCTCCACCGACGGCAGGTAGCTCGCCTGCCGTCCCACGACGATCGCCAGCTCGACCTCCCAGTCGACCTTCTCGGACCCGGGCGGGACGGGCACGGTGTCGTCGGGTCCGACGACGGTGTTGGGGTGCTTGAAGAAGATGATCGGCAGGCGCGGGGGCTCGGCGCCGGACTCCCGCGCGTGCGCGGCGTAGTTCTGCCCCACGCACACGACGGCGGTGGGCCGCGCGATCGGGGCGCCGCGCCGCAGGGCGGCCGCGCCGTCGAGCACGGGGAGCTCGCCCGCGGCCAGCGCGGACCGGGTGCGCGCGATGCCGTCGGCGGCGAGGAACTCGCCGTCGATGTCCCCGCTGCGGGCGAGGGCGGCGGTCAGCGGTCGCAGGTCGTAGGTGACGTCGTCGGCCTCGACGACGGGGATCTCCTGGCCCACCGGGCCCAGGCGGAGCAGCTGCATCGGTGTCCTCTAGTTCTCTCTGGGGGGCGCGTCGATCATGCGCCCGTGTCGCGGCCCGGTCACTTCCGTCCCGCCATGCGGGCGCCCGGGCGGTCGTGTCAGGCGAAGGCGGCGGGATGGGCGTCGGGGGTCAGGAGCCCCTGGGCGACGAGGTCGTCCCACAGGTCGGTCGGCACGACGGCGGTGTGCCGGTCGACGGCCTGGCGCACCTGGTCGGCGGTGCGCAGCCCGACGACGGTGCTGGCGACCGCGGGGTGGGTGCGCACGTAGGCCAGCGCCGCCTGCGGCAGCGTGACGCCGTGCTCGCCGCACACCGCCGCGACCCGTCGGGTGCGGTCCAGCACCGCGGCGGGCGCCTGGCCGTAGTCGTAGGTCGCGTCGTCGGGCACCGTCTCGCGGGCGAGCAGCCCGGAGTTGTAGACGCCCGCGACGACGACGGCCGCGCCGCGCTCCACCGCCGCCGGGAGCAGGTCGGCCAGCGCCGGCTGCTCCAGCAGCGTGAAGCGGCCGGCGCACATCACCACGTCCACGTCGGTCTCGCGCACGAACCGCGCCAGCATCGCCGACTGGTTCATCCCGGCGCCGACGGCGCCGACCACGCCCTGGTCGCGCAGCTCCAGCAGGGCGGGCACGGCCTCGGCGAACGCCTGTTCCTCGTGGTCGTCCGGGTCGTGCAGGTACACGACGTCGACGCGGTCCAGCCCGGTGCGCTCCAGGCTCGCCTCCAACGAGCGCAGCACGCCGTCGCGGGAGAAGTCCCACGCGCGCCGGGTGGCGGCCGGAACGTCGAAGATGTCGTCGTCGCGCCGGTCCGCGGTCTCGGGCGACGGCACCAGCAGGCGTCCGACCTTCGTCGAGACCACGAGCTCGTCCCGCGGCAGCCCGCGCAGCACCGCGCCCACGCGGCGCTCCGACAGCCCGAGGCCGTAGTGCGGCGCCGTGTCGACGTACCGCACCCCGGCCGCCCAGGCGACGGCGAGCGCGTCGGCGGTCTCCTCGTCGGTGGTCGCCCGGTACAGGTTGCCGGCCTGCGCCGCCCCGTACCCGAGGCTGGTGAGCCGCACCCCCGTGGAGCGGATCTCGCGGGTCGGCAGCACCGGGGAGCCGTCGACCGCGCTCATGCCTGCTCCGGCGGGCGCACGCGCAGGTCGTGCATGCCGCCGTCCACCGCGAGCGCGGTGCCCGTGGTGGAGGTGGCCAGCGGGCTCGCCAGGTAGCAGACGGCGTGCGCCACGGCCTCGGGGCTGACGAGCCGCCCGGTGGGCTGGCGGGCCTCCAGCGCGGCGCGCTCGGCGGCCGGGTCGGGCGCGGCGTCGAGCAGGCGACCCACCCACGGGGTGTCGACCGTGCCGGGGTTCACGCAGGTCACGCGGATCCCGTCGCGCACGTGGTCGGCCGCCATCGCCAGGGTCAGGGCCTGCACGGCGCCCTTGCTCGCGGAGTACAGCGCCCGCTGGGGCAGGCCCGACCACGACGCGATCGACGCCATGTTCACGACGGCCGCGTGCTCCGAGTCCCGCAGGTGCGGCAGCGCGGCGCGCGTCACGCGCACGATGCCGAGCACGTTGACGTCGAGCACGCGCAGCCACTCGGCGTCGTCGTTGTCCGCGACCGTGCCCTGGGCGCCGATGCCGGCGTTGTTCACGACGACGTCGATCCCGCCGAGCGTGGCGGCCGCGGCGTCCACGGCCGCGCGTACACCGGCGTCGTCGGTGACGTCCGCGACCTCCGCGCCCGCACCCTCGGGCACGCCGTCACGGGTGCGGTCGATCGCGACCACGTGCGCGCCGCGCGCCAGGAGGGCTCGCACGACGGCGGCGCCGATGCCGGATGCTCCCCCTGTCACGACGGCGCGGATGCCGGCGAACTCCGGCAGGGTCTCGGTGGGGGGCGTGCTCACTGGTGCTCCTTCGTGCGGGGGGCGGGGGCAGGCCCGACGTCGAGCCCGTAGACGGTCACGGCGGTCCGGCCGCGCACGGCGGCGCGCTCGGCGGGGGCGAGACCGGACAGCAGCTCGTCGGCGGCCGCGAGCCAGCGCCCGTAGCCGGAGGCGAGCAGGCACACGGGCCAGTCGCTGCCGAGCAGCAGCCGGTCGGGGCCGAAGACGTGCAGCGCGTGGTCGGCGACGGGCCGCAGGTCCGCGGGGGTCCAGGTGTCCCAGCGGGCCTCGGTGACCAGGCCGGACAGCTTCGCGACGACGTTGGGCCGCGCCGCGAGCGCAGCCAGGTCGCGGCGCCAGACGTCGAGGGCGGCCGGGTCTCCGGGGCGGCCCTCGGCGTCGGGCATGGTCGCGGCGACCTGCGGCTTGGCGAGGTGGTCGAGCACGAACCGCACGTCGGGCAGCGCGGCCGCCAGCCGGGCGCACGCGGGGAGCTGGTCGGCCCGCACCACGAGGTCGAAGGGCAGGCCCGCGGCGCCGACGGCGGCGATGCCGGCGTGCACGTCGGGGCGGTCGAGGTAGTCGTCGGGCTCGGCCTGCACCATCGTGCGGATCCCGACGAGCCGGTCGCCGCCGGGACGTTCCCTCAGGGCGGCGAGCCGGTCCTCGAGGTCCGGGGCGAACAGGTCCGCCCAGCCGACGACGCCGGCGACGCGCGCCGCGCGCCCCTCGGCCGACGACGCGACCTCCAGCAGGTCGTCGGTGTCGCTCCAGCTGCTGGCGGTCTGCACGACGACGGTGGCGTCGACGCCGTGCGCGGCAGCGGGCAGGTCCGCGGGCGTGAAGTCGGCGTCGATCGCCGCCATGGTCCGGGGGTCGATCCAGTCCTGCGGGGTCCGCGCGCGGACCCACAGGTGGTGGTGCGCGTCGACGACGACGT
Organism: Isoptericola sp. NPDC057191; assembly: GCF_042670225.1. Classification (NCBI taxonomy): domain Bacteria; kingdom Bacillati; phylum Actinomycetota; class Actinomycetes; order Micrococcales; family Promicromonosporaceae; genus Isoptericola; species Isoptericola sp. NPDC057191. Next base: position 7,284 of record NZ_JBHUWC010000161.1, read on the forward strand.
CGGACATGCGGGCTCCCTCGACCTCCAGGCGATTCATCTAACCTATAGGCCGCTCGTCGCCTTGCGCTACCCCCGACCGCGGCCGATAGGCTGCATCAGCACGCCCGATACGTCATATCTCTATCGGCTCGCCCGCTCGACGAGGAGTGATCCCATGATCCCGGCCGCCCCGCCCCTGCGCCCCGAGCAGGCCTGGTTCACGGAGGCCCGCTTCGGCCTCTTCGTGCACTTCGGCCTCTACTCCGCCGCCGCACGGCACGAGTGGGTGATGAGCTTCGAGAAGCAGACTGCCGAGCAGTACGCACGCTACGCCGAGGTGTTCGACCCGGACCTCTTCGACGCGCGCGCCCTCGTGCGCGCCGCGAAGGACGCCGGGATGAAGTACGTGGTGCTGACCACCAAGCACCACGACGGCTTCGCCCTGTGGGACACCGCCGTCAGCGACTGGTCGATCGCCCGGACCCGCGGCCGCGACCTCGTGGCCGAGCTGGCCGAGGCCGTCCGTGCCGAGGGCCTGCACCTCGGGCTGTACCACTCGCTGCTCGACTGGCACCACCCGGACTACACGATCGACGCCAACCACCCCCGCCGGGACGACGCCGACGCGCACGCGCAGAACGAGGGCCGCGACATGGCCCGGTACCGCGAGTTCCTGCACGCGCAGGTGCGCGAGCTGCTCACCGGCTACGGGCCCGTGGACTACGTCTTCTTCGACTTCACCGACCCCGACGACCGGGGTGGCTGGCCGGGCAAGCACGCCGAGGACTGGGACGCCGAGCGCCTGCTCGCGATGGTCCGCGAGCTGCAGCCGCAAGCCGTCGTGAACGACCGCCTCGGCCTCCCGGGCGACCTCGTGACCCCCGAGCAGTACCAGCCGGACGAGCCCATGCGGGACGACGCGGGCGAGCTCGTCGTCTGGGAGGCCTGCCAGACGCTCAACGGGAGCTGGGGATACGACCGCGACAACACGAGGCTCAAGGACCCGGACCTGCTGGTGCGGATGCTCGTCGACACCGTCTCCAAGGGCGGGAACCTGCTGCTCAACGTCGGCCCCGACGGGCGCGGAGCGATCCCGGCACGCGACACCGCCGCCCTCGCGGCCCTCGGGGAGTGGACCCGCCTGCACGGGCGGTCGATCACCGGCGCGGGCCCCGCCGACGCCGACCTGGCAGCCGCCGTCGCACCCGGCCTGCCGCCCGGCGTCGTGCTGACACAGCGGGGCGACCGGCTCTACCTGCACCTCTTCGCGTGGCCGTTCGGGCACGTGCACCTGCGCGGCCTCGCCGACCGTGTCCGGTACGTCCAGCTGCTGAACGACGGGTCCGAGCTGCGGACGTCCCGCACCGACCCGGACCAGAAGGCGTGGAACACGAACCCGGGAGGCCAGCCGGCCGGCACCCTCACCCTGCACCTGCCGACCGTCCGGCCCGACGTCGCCGTCCCCGTGATCGAGCTGTTCCTCGACCCCGCGGCCTGACGCCGGCACCCCGGCGGCAGGGCCTGGGCTATGCTCGCGACCGTCGAGGCGGCTCGCGCCGCCTGCGCTCGAAAAAGGGGCGCGCGGCAGCCCGGTCACCGGTGACCGGCGCCGGGCTCGCACGGGACACATACGGACCGCACCACTCATCCGTCACTGTTCCCCTGGAGGCCCCGTGCCCACCGTGTCCGCCCATGTCGCCCGCACCCTCGCCCAGCACGTCGACCACGTCTTCGGGGTCATGGGCAACGGCAACGCGTGGTTCCTCGACGACGTCGAGCGCACGACGTCCGCGCGCTTCACCGCCGTGCGGCACGAGGCCGGCGGTGTGGTCGCGGCCGACGCCTACTTCCGCGCCTCGGGACGCATCGCGGCCGCCACCGTCACCTACGGCGCCGGGTTCACCAACACGCTGACCGCGCTGGCGGAGGCCGCGCAGGCGCGCGTGCCGCTGGTGCTGCTCGCGGGGGACGAGCCCACGTCCGGCCCCCGGCCGTGGGACGTGGACCAGATCGCGCTCGCGGCGGCGGTCGGCGCCCGCACCTATAC
>NZ_JBHUWC010000162.1:0-9298 GCF_042670225.1 Isoptericola sp. NPDC057191
GGTGCGGCCCTGGCCGTCCGTGCGTGAGCGGGCGTCAGCCGCGCAAGGCCGCCCGTGCGTCGTCGACCGCGGTGGCTGCCGCGGCACGCAGCCCCTCCGGGTCAGGTCCGGCGGCGAGCACGCCCCGGGAGGAGGACGCCAGCACGTGCCGGCGCGCGGGGCCGAAGGCCGTGGCGAGCTCGCGCGCGCCTGCCCCCTGCGCACCCACCCCGGGCGCGAGCAGCGGGCCGTGGACCGCCACGAGGTCGGTCCCGGTCTCCCGGGCGGCGTCCCCGACGGTGGCACCGACGACGAGCCCGACCGAACCCATCGGCAGCCCCTCGGCCACCGCGCCGGAGTTGAGCACCGCGGCCTGCGCCGCCATCGAGGCGGCGACGCTCACCCCGTCCGGGCCGACGGCGTGCTGCACCTCGTGGCCCTCCTTGTTCGAGGTGAGGCACAGCACGAAGATCCCGCGGCCCGTACGGGCGGCCAGCTCGGCCGCCGGCGCGAGCGAGCCGAACCCCAGGTACGGCGACACCGTGACGGCGTCCCCGGCCAGGGGCGAGCCGTCCGCCAGGAACGCGTCCGCGTACGCGGCCATGGTCGAGCCGATGTCCCCGCGCTTGGCGTCGACGATCGTCAGGGTGTCCACGGCACGCGCCGCGGCGATCACGTCCTCCAGCGCGGCGACGCCGGCAGACCCGTGCCGTTCGAAGAACGCGGCCTGCGGCTTGAAGGCCGCCACGCGCCCGCCGAGGGCGTCGACCACCCGGAGCCCGAACTCCCGGACCCCCGCGGCGTCGTCGCCCAGACCCCAGGCGTCGAGCAGGGAGGCGTGCGGGTCGATGCCCACGCACAGCGGCCCGTGGGCATCCATCGCCGCCGCAAGACGCGCGCCGAACGGCGCGGTGGCCGCGGTCACGCCGGCACCCCCGCCACGACGTCCTCGCCCGCGAGCCGAGCCACCGTGGCGGCCGTGTGCTCCTGCAGGCTGGCGACGTCGAACGGGCCGCCGCGGACCGCCTCGATCCCCTGCACCGCCGCGGCGAGCTGGTCCACGGTGGTGATCATCGGCTTGTCCGCCGCGGTCGTGGCCGCGCGGATCTCGTAGCCGTCGGCGCGCGCGCCCTGGCCCGACGGCGAGTTCACCACGAGGTCCACCTCGCCGTCGCTGATCAGGTCGACGATCGTCGGCTCGCCGTCGGCCCCGCGGCCGTCGGAGAACTTGCGCACCACCGTGCTGCCGATGCCGTTGCGGCGCAGCACCTGGGCGGTGCCGGAGGTCGCCAGCACCTCGAAGCCCAGCTCCGCGAGGCGCTTGACCGGGAACACGATCGAGCGCTTGTCGCGGTCCGCGACCGACACGAACACCCGGCCGGCGGTGGGCAGACCGCCGAACGCCGCGGCCTGCGACTTCGCGAAGGCGTGGGGGAAGTCCTTGTCGAAGCCCATGACCTCGCCCGTGGAGCGCATCTCCGGGCCGAGCACCGTGTCGACGACCTGGCCCTCGGCGGTGCGGAACCGCTTGAACGGCAGGACCGCCTCCTTGACGGCCAGCGGGGCACCCAGGTCCAGCGTGCCGCCGTCGCCCTCGGCGGGCAGCACGCCCTCGGCCCGCAGGCTCGCGATCGACTCGCCGACCATCACCCGCGCCGCGGCCTTGGCGAGCGACGTGCCCGTGGCCTTCGAGACGAAGGGCACGGTGCGCGACGCGCGCGGGTTCGCCTCGAGCACGTACAGCACGTCGGACACCAGCGCGTACTGCACGTTGAGCAGGCCGCGCACCCCGACGCCCCGGGCGATCGCCTCGGTGGACCGGCGGATCCGCTCGATCTCGGAGGTCGACAGCGACACCGGCGGCAGCACGCAGGCGGAGTCGCCCGAGTGGATGCCGGCCTCCTCGATGTGCTCCATGACGCCGCCGAGGAACATCTCCTCGCCGTCGAACAGGGCGTCGACGTCGATCTCCATCGCGTCGTCCAGGAAGCGGTCGATCAGCAGCGGCGCGGGCAGCAGACCACCCGCCGTGCGCTCGTCCGCGGCGGCGGCCGCGAGGGCCCGCTCGACGTACTCCGTCAGCTGCTCGACCGAGTACACGATCTCCATGCCGCGCCCGCCCAGCACGTACGAGGGGCGCACGAGGACCGGGTAGCCGATGGTCTCGGCGACCTCGCGGGCCTGACCCAGCGACCGCGCGGTGCCGAACGCCGGGGCGGGCAGGCCGGCGTCGAGCAGGACCTGACCGAAGATGCCGCGGTCCTCCGCGGCGTCGATCGCCTCGGGCGAGGTGCCGAGGATCGGCACGCCGGCGTCGGCGAGACGCTGCGCGAGGGCGAGCGGCGTCTGGCCGCCGAGCTGCACGATGACACCCTTGACCGGGCCTGCGGCGAGCTCGGCCTCGTACACCTCGAGGACGTCCTCGAACGTGAGGGGCTCGAAGTAGAGGCGGTCCGAGGTGTCGTAGTCGGTCGAGACCGTCTCCGGGTTGCAGTTGACCATGATGGTCTCGTAGCGCTCCGAGAGGGTCAGGGCGGCGTGCACGCACGAGTAGTCGAACTCGATGCCCTGCCCGATCCGGTTCGGACCGGAGCCCAGGATGATGACGGCCTCGCGCTCGCGAGGGGCCACCTCGGTCTCCTCGTCGTAGGACGAGTAGTGGTAGGGCGTGCGCGCGGCGAACTCGGCGGCGCAGGTGTCGACCGTCTTGTACACCGGCCGCACCCCGAGGGCGCGACGCACCTCGCGGACCGTGGCCTCCCCCGACGCTCCCATGCCGCGCAGGCGGGCGACCTGCACGTCGGACAGGCCGTGGCGCTTGGCGCGGCGCAGCACCTCCTCGGTGAGGGTGGTGCTGGCCGCGACCTCCGCCGCGACCTCGTTCATCAGCAGGATCTGGTCGAGGAACCAGGGGTCGATCTTGGTGGCGTCGAACACGGCCTCGAGGGTCGTGTGCCCGGCGACGACGGCGCGCAGCGCCTGCTGCACGCCGACCATGCGGTGCTCGGTGGGCCGGCGGATCTCGGCGAGGAGCTGGTCGAGGTCGGCGCCGGAGGGCGCGTGGCCGTCCCAGTGGAACGCGACCCCGCCCTTGTCGATGGAGCGCAGGGCCTTGCCGAGGGCCTCGGTGAAGTTGCGCCCGAGGGCCATCGCCTCGCCGACCGACTTCATGGTGGTGGTCAGGGTCGGGTCGGCGGCGGGGAACTTCTCGAACGCGAACCGGGGCACCTTGACGACCACGTAGTCGAGCGTGGGCTCGAAGCTGGCCGGGGTGACGCGCGTGATGTCGTTCGGGATCTCGTCGAGCGTGTAGCCGACGGCGAGCTTGGCCGCGATCTTCGCGATCGGGAAGCCGGTGGCCTTCGAGGCCAGGGCGGAGGACCGCGACACGCGCGGGTTCATCTCGATGACGATGATGCGCCCGGTCTCGGGGTCGACGGCGAACTGGATGTTGCAGCCCCCGGTGTCGACGCCGACCTCACGGATGACGGCGATGCCGATGTCGCGCAGCCTCTGGTACTCGCGGTCGGTGAGCGTCATCGCGGGGGCGACGGTCACCGAGTCGCCGGTGTGCACGCCGACGGGGTCGACGTTCTCGATCGAGCAGACGACCACGACGTTGTCGTCCTTGTCGCGCATGAGCTCGAGCTCGTACTCCTTCCAGCCGAGGATGGACTCCTCGAGGAGCACCTCGGTGGTCGGCGAGTAGTGCAGGCCCTGGCCGACGATGCGGCGCAGCTCGGTCTCGTCGTACGCGAACCCGGAGCCCAGGCCGCCCATCGTGAACGACGGGCGGACGACCATGGGGTAGCCGAGGTCGCCGGCGGCGGCCACCGCCTCCTCGACGGTGTGCACGATGACGGAGCGGGCGGACTCGCCGCCGCACTTGGCGACGACGTCCTTGAACTGCTGGCGGTCCTCGCCCTTCTGGATGGCGGGGATGTTGGCGCCGATGAGCTCGACGTCGTACTGCTCGAGGACGCCGGCCTCGTCGAGGGCGATCGCGGCGTTGAGCGCCGTCTGCCCGCCGAGGGTGGGCAGCAGCGCGTCGGGGCGCTCCTTGGCGATGATGGAGGTGAGGACCTCGGTGGTGATCGGCTCGACGTAGGTGGCGTCGGCGAACTCCGGGTCGGTCATGATCGTCGCGGGGTTCGAGTTCACGAGGACGACGCGCAGGCCCTCCTCCTTGAGCACGCGGCAGGCCTGGGTGCCCGAGTAGTCGAACTCGCAGGCCTGGCCGATGACGATCGGGCCGGAGCCGATGACCAGGACGGAGGAGAGGTCGGAACGGCGGGGCATCAGTTCTCCTTCAGTGCGGCCAGCGTGGCGGCGGGGACGGTCACGGGCCGGCGCGTGGTCATGAGCTCCACGAAGCGGTCGAAGAGGTAGGCGCTGTCGTGCGGTCCGGCAGCGGCCTCGGGGTGGTACTGGACGGAGAAGGCGGGCACGTCGAGCGCGGTGAGCCCCTCGACCACCTGGTCGTTGAGTCCCACGTGCGAGACGATCACGCGGCCGTAGGTGCGACCGTCGGTGCGCTCCGCGTCGTGCGGGGCGGTGCTCACGGCGTCGACGGGCGCGTCCACGGCGAACCCGTGGTTGTGCGCCGTGACCTCGACCTTGCTGGTCGTGCGGTCCATGACGGGCTGGTTGATGCCGCGGTGGCCGTACCCGAGCTTGTAGGTGCCGTAGCCGAGGGCGCGGCCCAGCAGCTGGTTGCCGAAGCAGATGCCGAAGAACGGGATGCCCCGGTCCAGGACGTCGCGCAGCAGCTCGATCTCGTGGGTGGCCGACGACGGGTCGCCCGGGCCGTTGGAGAAGAACACGCCGGCGGGCGACCCGTCGGCGGGCAGCAGCGCCTCGACGTCCGCGATCGTCGCGGACTGCGGCACCACGTGCACGTGCACGCCACGCTCGGCCAGGCGGGCGGGCGTCATCGCCTTGATGCCCAGGTCGACGGCGACGACGGTCGCGACCGGGGACCGGCCCGCGAACTCGCCGGCCGGCTCGACGACGTACGCCTCGCGGGTCGTGACCTCGGGGGCGAGGTTGGCGCCGGCCATCGCCGGCGAGGCCTGCACCTCGGCGACGAGCTCGGCGACCGGGCGCTCGATGCTCGCGCCGCCGACCCCCTCGCGCACGAGGGCGTCGCCGGAGAAGACACCCGCGCGCATGACGCCGAGCTCGCGCAGGTGGCGGGTGAGCTTGCGGGTGTCGACGTCGCTGATCCCGACGACGCCCTGGGCGGCGAGCTCGTCCTCCAGGGACCGGTCCGCGCGCCAGGACGACACTCGGCGGGCGGGGTCGCGAAGGACGTACCCGGAGACCCAGATCTTGCCGGACTCCGGGTCCTCGTCGTTGATGCCGGTGTTCCCCACGTGCGGGGCCGTCATCACGACGATCTGCCGGTGGTAGGACGGGTCGGTGAGGGTCTCCTGGTACCCGGTCATGCCGGTGGAGAAGACGATCTCGCCGAAGGTGGCGCCCCGGGCGCCGTAGGCACGTCCGCGGGCGACGGTGCCGTCCTCGAGCACGAGGAGGGCCGCGTGTGCCGCGCCGGCCGTGTCAGGGCTCGTCGTGGGGCTGGTGAGGGAGCTGGTGGTCACTGCTCGTCCTTCGGTGCGGGGGCGGAGGTCATGAGGTGGCGCACGGCGTCGACCAGGCGGGAACGGTCGGGCTCGTGGCGCGTGCGCAGGCCGGTGTCCAGGGCGACCGCGGGCACGCCGTCGGCGGCCGGGTCCTCCCAGGTGACGACGACCAGGCCGTCGGCGCCGACGTACTTGCCGGCCATGCCGGGGGCGAGCCCGACGCCGCGCAGCGCGGCGACCGGGGCGAACACGTCGGGAGCGCCGTCGCGCTCGATCAGCACGCCGGCGTCGTGCACGGAGACGTGCGCGACGGAGCGGTCGCCGAGGTGGTGCGCGCCGACGCGGGCGAGCCAGTCGCCCGCGAGGGTGGAGGACACGTACGTGGCCTCGAGCGGCCCCAGCCGCAGCGTGCCGAGGTCCTCGGGGGCGACGGGGGGCACGGGGACGGTGTCGCGGGTGCGGGCCGCGAGGCGTCGCCGCCCGGTGAGGACCACCAGGAGCAGCAGGACGCCGACGACGACCCAGATCCCGACGGCGACGGGCAGGGGGAGGTTCATCGCGCCCCTCCCCGACCACCGGCGTCGACCGGGGCCACCGGTGCTCCGTCCAGCACGGTCGCGCGCCCGCGCAGGAAGGTCGCCACGACTCGGCCGGGCAGGTCGCGCCCCGCGAAGGGCGTGTTGCCGCTCGCGGTGGCCTGGGCCGCGCCGTCGACGGTGCGGGTCGCGGCTGGTTCCACCAGGGTGAGGTTCGCCGGCTCGCCCACGGCGACCGGGCGTCCCTGGGTGGTGTCGATCCGCCCGATGCGCGCCGGGTTGGCGGACAGCACACGCGCGACGTCGGCCCAGGTCATCCGGCCCGTGTCGACCATGGTGGCCTGGACGACCGACAGCGCGGTCTCCAGTCCCGTCATCCCGAACGCGGCGGCACCCCACTCGCAGTCCTTGTCCTCGCGGGTGTGCGGGGCGTGGTCGGTCGCGACGATGTCGATCGTGCCGTCGGCCAGGCCGGCGCGCACCGCCTCGACGTCCGCGGCCGTGCGCAGCGGCGGGTTCACCTTGTAGGTCGGGTCGTAGCTGCGCGCGAGCTCGTCCGTGAGGATCAGGTGGTGCGGCGTGACCTCGGCGGTGACGTCGATCCCGCGGCCCTTGGCCCACCGGACGATCTCGACCGAGCCCGCCGTCGACAGGTGGCACACGTGCAGGCGCGAGCCGACGTGCTCGGCGAGCAGCACGTCGCGGGCGATGATCGCCTCCTCCGCCACGGCCGGCCAGCCGGCCAGGCCGATCTCGGCGGACACGACGCCCTCGTTCATCTGGGCGCCCTCGGTGAGACGGGGCTCCTGGGCGTGCTGCGCGACGACGCCGCCGAACGACTTGACGTACTCCAGCGCGCGGCGCATGAGGATCGGGTCGTGCACGCACTTGCCGTCGTCCGAGAAGACGCGGACGCGCGCGGCCGAGTCGGCCATCGCGCCCAGCTCCGCGAGGCGCTCGCCGCCGAGACCGACGGTCACCGCGCCGACGGGGTGCACGTCGACCCAGCCGGCCTCCTGGCCCAGCCGCCAGACCTGCTCGACGACGCCCGCGGTGTCGGCGACCGGCGACGTGTTCGCCATCGCGTGCACGGCGGTGAAGCCGCCCGCCGCAGCGGCGCGGGTGCCCGACGCCACCGTCTCGGCGTCCTCGCGTCCCGGCTCGCGCAGGTGCGTGTGCAGGTCGACCAGGCCGGGGAGCAGCACGTGGCCGTCGGCGGCGATCTCCACGACGTCGGCACTCTCGGGCACGACCGCCGTCCCGGGAGCCGCGACCTGGGTGATCACGCCGTCGGACAGGACGACGTCCGCGGCGTCGCCGCCGAGGGGTCGCGCTCCGCGCAGCACGTAGGTGGTGGTCACAGGGCGGTCCCTTCGGTGGCGGACGAGGTGGAGCCGGACAGCAGGAGGTACAGGGCGGCCATGCGCACGGCGACCCCGTTGGCGACCTGCTCGACGATCACGGCGCGCTCGGAGTCCGCCGCCTCGGCGGAGATCTCCAGGCCGCGGTTCATCGGACCGGGGTGCATGACGATCGAGTGCGCCGGCAGCAGCGCCGTGCGGCGGGCGTCGAGCCCGAAGTAGCGCGTGTACTCCAGCGGGCTCGGGAAGAACGCGCCCGCGCCGCCCGACATCCGCTCGCGCTGCACCCGCAGCATCATCACGGCGTCGGGCTGCCAGTCGGCGAGCGTGGTGTCCAGGTCGTACGAGGTGCGGCACGGCCACGTCTCGACCCCGACGGGCAGCAGCGTGGGCGGCGCGACCAGGGTCACCTCGGCACCCAGGGTCCGCAGCAGCCGCACGTTGGCGCGCGCGACGCGCGAGTGGAGGACGTCGCCCACGATCGCGACCTTGAGGCCCGCCAGGTCCGCGCCGACGCCGTCGTCCCCGCCACGCCGCAGCCCACCGCCGCGCCCCGCGAGGTGGCGGCGGATCGTGTAGGCGTCCAGCAGCGCCTGCGTGGGGTGCATGTGCGTGCCGTCGCCGGCGTTGAGCACGGCGGCGTCGAGCCAGCCGGCGTGGGCCAGCTGGTACGGGGCGCCGGAGGCCCAGTGCCGCACCACGACGGCGTCGGCCCCCATCGCGTGCAGGGTGAGCGCCGTGTCCTTGAGGGACTCCCCCTTGGAGACGCTGGACCCCTTGGCGGAGAAGTTGATGACGTCCGCGGACAGCCGCTTGGCCGCCGTCTCGAACGAGATCCGGGTGCGGGTGGAGTCCTCGAAGAACAGGTTCACGACGGTGCGCCCACGCAGCGTCGGGAGCTTCTTGATCTCGCGCGACTGGGTCGCGGCCATCTGCGCCGCGGTGTCCAGGAGCTCGATCGCCTCGTCCTTGGCGAGGTCCGCGGTCGAGAGCAGGTGCCTCATCGGACGCTCCCCTCGGCCGGCCCGTCCGGCGAGACGACGTCGGCGCCGGGCTCGCGCCCGCTGATCACCACGGCGTCGGTGCCGTCCACCTCGGCCAGGAGCACGCGCACGCGCTCGGTCTGGGCCGTGGGGAGGTTCTTGCCCACGAAGTCGGGCCGGATGGGCAGCTCGCGGTGCCCCCGGTCGACGAGGCAGGCGAGCCGCACGGCCTGCGGGCGGCCCAGGTCGCCGATGGCGTCGAGCGCCGCACGAATCGTGCGTCCGGAGAACAGGACGTCGTCGACCAGCACCACCGTCTTGCCCTCGATCCCCGCGCCGGGCAGCCGGGTGACCCCGACGGCGCGGGTGGGCTGGCGGCGCAGGTCGTCGCGGTACATCGTGACGTCGAGCTCGCCGAGGTCGTTCTCCGGGTCGAACGCCGGGTCGATGCTCGCGAGCCGCTGCGCCAGGCGGGCGGCGAGGGTGACGCCACGGGTCGGGATGCCGAGCAGGACCACGTCCTGGGCGCCCTTGGCGCGTTCGACGATCTCGTGCGCGATCCGGGTCAGGGCGCGGGCGACGTCGCTCGCGCCGAGCACCACGGTCCCTTCGGGGACGTCGGGCTGGTCGGGTGTTCCGGGCATGCCGGTGCCAGTAGCCACTGGCGACCTCCTTCTCCGCCTCACGGGACGGTGTTAAAGGGTGTCGTTCTGACGCCGTCCACCATATCCCGTCCACCCCGCGCGGCCCGGGGACGTGCCCACGATGCGGGCGCGGCGTGCGTCACACGCCGCCATGCCGACAGGCCCGGAACGCCGAACAGGCGGTTGCGCACGTATTCGGGCCCGAATACG
>NZ_JBHUWC010000163.1:0-9229 GCF_042670225.1 Isoptericola sp. NPDC057191
CTCTCAGGCAAAGCGACGAGGCGCGCACCACAACGGTGCGCCCCTCGTCGTCGACTCGGGTGGGAGTCGAGAAGGTGTGTTGCGGCTCAGACCTCGGCCGCGACGATGTCGATGACCTTGCGGCCCCGACGCGTCGCGAAGGCCACCGAGCCGGCGGTCAGCGCGAACAGCGTGTCGTCGCCGCCACGGCCGACGTTCTCGCCGGGGTGGAAGTGCGTGCCGCGCTGGCGGACGATGATCTCGCCGGCCTTGACGACCTGGCCGCCGTAGCGCTTGACGCCGAGGCGCTGGGAGTTCGAGTCACGGCCGTTGCGCGAGGAGCTCGCGCCCTTCTTGTGTGCCATCTGTCAGACCTGCTTTCTGCGAAGAACGAGGGAATCAGTGCCGCGGGCCGTGCAGCGAGCGAGCGCGCTCGGCCCGGCGGGACGTCACTTGATGCCGGTGACCTTGAGACGGGTCAGCGACTGGCGGTGACCCTGGCGCTTGCGGTAGCCGGTCTTGTTCTTGTACTTGAGGATCGTGATCTTCGGGCCCTTCTCGTCCCGCACGACCTCAGCCGTGACCTTGACCTTCGCCAGCTTCGCGGCGTCGGTGGTCACCTTCTCCCCGTCCACCAGAAGCAGAGCGGGCAGCTCCACCGTGTCACCGGCCTGGGCCTTGACTCGGTCCATGACGACGATGTCCCCGACGGACACCTTCTCCTGACGGCCACCGGCCTTGACGATCGCGTAAACCACGTTGCTGCTCATCTCTCCTGGTCTGGGCATGCCGCACGACGTTCATCACCGACTTGGTCTGCAACTCGGCCCGCCGCGGCGGTCGAGTGCGGTGCGTCATGGGCACACGGGACTGGCACACCGAGGGCGTGCCGACGTCCAAGACTACGCGAGGGAACCGAAGGCTTCAAACCTCCTGCGCGGACACCCGCAGTGACGTCGCCCACCGCGGGCCGTCCCGGCGGTGCGTGGCAGAGGGCCGGGGCAGCGGGCCGAGCAGCGAGCCGGGGATCAGTCCTCGAGGACGAAGGTCACCTGCAGGTCCACCTGCCAGGCCACGATACTGCCGTCGGACACCTCGACCTTCTGCTCCTTGACCCATGCACCGGTGATGTGGCGGACCGTCTGTCCGGCCCGGTCGAGGCCGACGCGGATCGCGTCCTCGAAGCTCGTGTCCGACCGTGCGGTGATCTCCGTGATGCGTGCGACCGTCCCTGCCATGTCGTCCTCCGATCTCAGGGCCGGCGACGGGCCGGCGCTACATCGATCGTGACCCCGGCCGGTGTCGCTCGCCACGAGGGGCGACGATGGACAGATGGCCGGACGAACGGGGCCCACCGAGCTGCCCACGGGCGCAGGCGGCGTCGCGGACGCGGTGGCGGACGCGCTGCGCGACGTCGACCGACGCGGCTTCCTGCCCCGCCGCGCCGTGCGCTGGGCCGCCGCGGACCACCCGATCGACATCGGCCGCGGCCAGACCTGCTCGCAGCCGTCGACCGTGGCGGCCATGCTCCGGCTTCTCGCCGTGCCGCCCGGGGCGCACGTGCTGGACGTCGGCTCCGGCTCGGGCTGGACGACGGCTCTCCTGGCCCGGCTCGTCGGGCCCGACGGCGCGGTGCTGGGGGTGGAGCGGCACGCCGACCTGGCGGCCCGCGGTGCGGCGAACGTCCGCCGCACCGGGATGGGCTGGGCCCGCGTCGTGCGCGCCACCCCCGGCGTGCTGGGGGCTCCACGACCGGGCGGCTGGGACCGGGTGCTGGTGTCCGCGGCGGCCACCCACCTGCCCGCTGCGCTCGTGGACCAGGTCGCCCGCGGCGGCCGCATGGTGATCCCCGTGCGGCACGTGATGGTGCTCGTCACGCGCGACGACGACGGCACCGTGCGCACCTCTGAGCACGGCACCTACTCGTTCGTGCCCCTGGTCGAGGACCCTCCCTGACCCGAGGGTGCCGCGCCTCGAACGGTGCGGCTCAGCGTGCCGTCACCCAGTCCTTTGCCTGCCTGGCAGTGAGCGTGCCCGTCCCGGCGTACTTCACGACCCAGGTCCCCGAGGCAGACTGCTTGAGCTTCTTGGCGTACGTGCCCTTGCTGGACGTCTTCGCGGTGGCCTTGTAAACCGGCCCCTTCGGGCCCGTGGGGTCGAAGTAGATCTTGACCGCGCGACCAGTCAGCGGCCGGATCGCGCCGTCGCCGTAGCTGTAGTCGGGGTTCCAGTACCGCAGGCTCCCCTTGACCGTGACGTAGGACCCCTTGCGCACCGGCTCGGGGGCCGCGTTGGTCGACAGGTACGTGGCGCGCTTGAAGTAGAAGGCGTCGGAATACGTGGCATCAGGAAGCGTGCAGTCGTACCAGTCCTCGCCATACGCGCCGTCGATGTGGATCGTATAGCTACGGGTGACGGTGGCCCGCACCGTGTACCTGCCGTACCCGTCCCACTCGTACCAGCGCGTTGCGCCCGTCTTGCCGGATGCGGGGTCGGTCCCCGAGTAGAGGAAGTCGCCGCCACTCGCGAGGTTGCCGTACCTGTCCAGGTACTCGACGTCCATGGTCCAGAAGAAATCATCCCAGCGGAGGTAGGAGTCGCCGGGGCTGCGGTTATCGGTGAAACACTTGTCGACCTGTGCGGCAGTCGGCTTCTTCACCGAATATGAGGCGCTAGCCGTCTTGTTGTGCTGGCCCTTGTAGAGCACGACGTCGGGGTGGCTGATGCTGCCTGCGGACCCGCTCGACGCGGCGACGGCCGGCGCCACGGTGAGCCCGGTCGCCAGGACTGCCCCCGCGAGGATCACAGCGATGGTGCGCTTCATCTCTCGACCTACCTGTCGTCGGCAACGTGCCGGTCGAGGCTAAGCAGCAGGCGTCCCGGTTGACGAGGATGAAGTTCTGCCATTCTTCTCGGCATGATCAGCGATCCGGAGGTCGCCCTCCGAGCCGCCCTCGCCGGCGCGGCGGAGGTCGCCGCCGCCTTCCGGCAGCCCGTGACCCGGCACGCGAAGTCCGGGCTCGACTTCGCGACCGACACCGACGTCGCGGCGGAGCGGGCGGTCCGCGCGGTGCTGGCGGCAGCGCGGCCGGACGACGCCGTCGTCGGCGAGGAGCTCGGCACCTCCGGCGGGGACGCGCCCCGACGGTGGTACGTCGACCCGCTGTGCGGCACCCTCAACTTCGCCGCCGGCGTGCCGGCCTTCGGCGTCAACGTGGCACTCGCCGAGCGCGACGGTGAGCGGGTCCTCGCCGCGGCGGTCGCCGACCCCCTCACCGGGGAGGTGCTGTGGACCGACGGCACCCGCGCCTGGCGGCAAGGCCCCGGCGCAACCGCCCACGAGGGCCTCTCCCCCGACCCGGTGACGCGGCTGATCAACATCGACGTCGACAACGGCGGCCAGGCGCCCGCGCTCGTCGCGGATACGGCCCTGCGCGAGTCGTTCGCGGTGCGCGTGGCCTCCACCTCGCTCGCGCTCGCCTGGGTGGCGGCAGGGCGGCAGGCCGCGTACGTGACCGGCGCCGGCGTCGACGGCAGCGTGCACTTCCTGCCCGGCGTCGCGCTGTGCGAGGCGGCCGGGTGCGTCGTCACCGACCTCGACGGAGGCCCCGTCCGCGGCGGGCGAGGCATCGTCGCAGCAGCGGACGCCGCCACCGCGGACCTGATCCTCGCCCGGGTCCGCGCACTGGGGGGACAGCCCCCTTGCCCCGAACCTACGGTCCCGTAGGCTCGAGGCATCCGCACACCGAGCGACCGCTCACCACCTCGGCTGGGAAGTCGACCTCGACCCCTGCGAGGCCCGTATGACCACAGCCACCGTCGACGACACCCCTTCGGCCACCCGCCTCTCCGGCGCCGCGCACACCAGCTCGTACAGCGCGCTGTCGCGCGCCGTACGCGAGGCCGGGCTCCTGCGCCGCACGTACGGCTACTACCTGCGCACGGGCATCCTGCTCACGCTGGCCGTCGCCGCGGCTGCCGCCGGGTTCGTCCTGCTCGGTGACTCGTGGTTCCAGCTCCTGGTCGCCGGGGCGCTCGGCGTGATCCTCACGCAGTTCGCGTTCCTCGCGCACGAGGCCGCGCACCGACAGATCTTCGCGACCGGCCCCGTCAACGACCGCGTCGGGCGGCTGATCGCCAACGCCGTGGTGGGCATCAGCTACTCCTGGTGGATGTCGAAGCACACGCGCCACCACGCCAACCCGAACCACGTGGGCAAGGACCCCGACATCGCGAACGACACCATCGTGTTCACCGAGGAGGGGGCCAGCGAGCACCGTGGGTTCCTCGCGCTGATCACCCGGTACCAGGGCTGGCTGTTCTTCCCCCTCCTCACCCTGGAGGGCCTCAACCTGCACGTGACGTCCGTGCGCTCGCTGCGGCACGGCACCGCCGAGGACCGAGGCGCACGGGTGCGCGAGCTCCTGACGATCGGCGCGCGGCTCCTGGTCGGCACGGCTGTCGTCTTCTGGTGGCTCCCTGTCGGGATGGCGTTCGCCTTCCTCGGCGTGCAGCTCGCCGTCTTCGGCGTCTACATGGGCGCGTCGTTCGCGCCCAACCACAAGGGCATGGCGATCATCCCCGAGGGCAGCCGCCTGGACTTCCTGTCCAAGCAGGTGCTCACCTCGCGCAACATCCGCGGCGGGGCCTGGATGAGCGCCCTCATGGGCGGTCTCAACCACCAGATCGAGCACCACCTGTTCCCGAGCATGCCCCGGCCGCACCTGGCCCAGGCCCGGCTGCTGGTGCGCGAGCACTGCGCGACGCACGGCCTGCCGTACACGGAGACGAGCCTCGCGCGGTCCTACGCGATCGTCGTCGGCTACCTCAACCGGGTCGGCCTGGCCGCCCGCGACCCCTTCGACTGCCCGATGCGCCGCAGCCTGCGCGGCTACTGAGCCGCGAGGCCGCCGGCGCGGTGCACGCGGCACCGCGCCTCGTAGGACTCGGTGCCGCCCACGTGCCCGGAGGCCGGCGCCAACGGGTCGTCCGCGGGGGCCGCCTCGGTCCGCCGGACGTGGAACGCCGCGTCCCGCCCGCACACGGCGCACACCGCCGTGAGCTTGGTGACCGACTCGGCCACCGCCATCAGCTCGGGCAGCGGCGCGAAGGCGCGCCCGTCGAACGTCACCGACAAGCCCGCCACCACCACCACACGTCCCGCGTCGGCCAGCGCCGTCACCACGTCCACGAGGTCCGGCCCGAAGAACTGCGCCTCGTCGACCGCCACCAGCTCGATGTCGTCCCCGACGAGCGACGGGATCTGCGCGGCCTCGCGGACGCTGCTGGAGGGCACCTCGAGCCCCGAGTGGGACGCGACCCGCCCGGCGCCGCTGCGTGTGTCCAGCTCGTGCGCCACGACGAGCACGCCCCGGCGCGCGACCTGCGCCCGGTGCACGCGGCGCACCAGCTCCTCCGTCTTGCCGGCGAACATCGGGCCGGCGATCACCTCGAGCCGCCCCGTGGTCCCGTCCATGGCCCGAGCATGGCACGCGCGGCCCGCCGAGGGCCGGACGAGGGCCGGACAGGGCCGGACGAGGGCCGGACGAGGGCCGGACGAGGGCCGGACAGGGCCGGACGAGGGACGGACGAGGGACGGACGAGCGAAGGGCCCGGGGCCGATGTCGTGGACATCGGCCCCGGGCCCTTCACCTCGACCGCGACACGGTCACGCGGCGCGTCACTCGGCGCCCGTCACTCCCTGGGCCGCAGCTTCCCCAGCAGCCGGCTCAGCAGCCTTGGGGGCTCCTGCTCCTTTGCGCGCGCGCCGGGGCGCCTTGCGCGCCGGCTTCGCCGACGGGACCTCGGTGGCAGGCTCCGCACCGTCGCCCGCGGCGGGCTCCGGCTTGCGCTCCGGCAGCTCGATGAGCGTCTCGGGCGCGACGGGGGCCACCGGCGTCGCGGGCGCCGCCGGAGCGGCGACCGGCACGGCGGCGTCGGCCACGACGACGGACGCGCCGCCGTCCTTGGCCTCGTGCTCGTGCTCGTGCGCGTGCGCCGCCGCGGCAGCGATCGTGGCGAGGGTGGCCTTGACGGCCTCGCGGGCCTCGGACCGGTCCTCGGGCAGGGTGGGCACCTCGGCCGCCGGGCTGGGCGCCACGGCCTCCGCCTGCTTGCCGCCGCGCTTCCGGCGCGAGCGCGTGGAGCCCTCGCCCTGGTCACCCTCGGCGTGCTGGTGCGGGGCACCCTTCTCGATCGGCTCGCTGTGCACGATGAACCCACGGCCCTTGCAGTGCTCGCAGGTCTCGGAGAACGCCTCGACCAGGCCCTGGCCCACGCGCTTGCGAGTCATCTGCACCAGCCCGAGCGAGGTGACCTCCGCCACCTGGTGCTTGGTGCGGTCGCGGCCGAGGCACTCGACCAGCCGGCGCAGCACCAGGTCACGGTTCGACTCGAGCACCATGTCGATGAAGTCGATGACGACGATGCCGCCGATGTCGCGCAGCCGCAGCTGGCGCACGATCTCCTCGGCCGCCTCCAGGTTGTTCCGGGTGACGGTCTCCTCGAGGGTGCCGCCCGCGCCGGTGAACTTGCCGGTGTTGACGTCGATGACCGTCATCGCCTCGGTGCGGTCGATGACGAGCGACCCGCCGGACGGCAGCCAGACCTTGCGGTCCATGCCCTTGGCAAGCTGCTCGTCCACGCGGTGCACCGCGAACACGTCGGTGTTCTCGGTCCACTTCGTGACCCGGTCGCGCAGGTCGGGAGCGAGCTCCTCGACGTACTGCGCGATCTCGTCCCACGCGCCCTGGCCCTGGATCTGCAGCGACGAGAAGTCGTCGTTGAAGATGTCACGGACCACGCGGATCGCCAGGTCGGGCTCCCCCTGCAGCAAGGCGGGGGCGCTGGCCGAGGCCGACTTCTTCTGGATCGCGGCCCACTGCGCCTCCAGGCGCTCGACGTCGGCGCGCAGCTCGGCCTCGCTCGCACCCTCGGCGGCCGTGCGCACGATGACGCCCGCGCCGTCGGGCACGACGTCCCGCAGGATCTTCTTGAGCCGGCTGCGCTCGGTGTCGGGCAGCTTGCGGCTGATGCCGGTCATGCCACCGCCGGGCACGAAGACCAGGTAGCGGCCGGCGAGCGTGACCTGCGAGGTCAGGCGGGCGCCCTTGTGACCGATCGGGTCCTTGGTGACCTGCACGAGAACGGAGTCGCCCGACTTCAGGGCCTCCTCGATGCGGCGCGGCTGACCCTCGAGCCCGGCCGCGTCCCAGTTCACCTCACCGGCGTACAGGACGGCGTTGCGCCCCTTGCCGACGTCGACGAACGCCGCCTCCATGCTGGGCAGCACGTTCTGCACGCGACCGAGGTAGACGTTGCCCACCATCGAGGCCTGCGACTGCTGCGAGACGTAGTGCTCCACGAGCACGCCGTCCTCGAGCACGGCGATCTGCGTGCGGCCGTCGCGCTCGCGCACGACCATCGACCGCGTCACCGACTCGCGGCGCGCGAGGAACTCGGCCTCCGTGATGATCTGGCGGCGGCGGCCGGCGTCGCGGCCCTCGCGGCGGCGCTGACGCTTCGCCTCGAGCCGGGTGGAGCCCTTGAGCGCGGTGACCTCGTCGCGGTCGCGCGTCCGTGCCACCGCGGCCTCGGCCCGCTCCGCGCGGGTGCCGCGGCGGCGACGGCGGCGGCGACGGCTCGACGCCGAGTCCCCGCCCTCGTCGTCGCCCTGCTCGTCACCGTGCTCGTCGCCGTGCTCGTCGTCCTGCTCGTCGGCGTCCTCGTCCGCGGGGCGCGTGGCGGCGCCGTCGCGACGGCCGTCCTCGGCCTCCGCGGAGTCCAGCGAGTCGTCGGAGTCCTCGTCGCCCTCACCGGGCTCGGCGTCGTCCTCGGGGCGGCGGCCGCCACGGCGACCGCGGCCGCCACGGCGACGGCGACGGCGCGGACGGATCTCGTCCTCCTCGCCGTCCTCGTCGCTCAGGTCCTCGGGGCCAAGGTCGACCAGCTCGATGCCCTCGGCGACGAGCTCGGACTCGATGACCCCGACCTCCTCGACCGCGGCGGCCTCGTCCTCGGTGAGCTCGACGGGCTCGGTCGCGGCGACGTCGGGCACGACGGCGGTGTCCTCGACCACGGGCTCCGCGTCGCGCGGGGTCTCGGTCGTGGCCGTGCCGGGGGCCGGAGCCGTCTGCGCGGCCTCCGGGCGCTCCTCGGCCTGCGCCGGCTTCGACGCGCGGGTGGCGCGGCGCGACCGCGAGCGCGTCGACTCACGCTTCGGGGCCTCGGTGGCCGCGTCGCTCGCCGCGGCCTCAGACGGGGCGGACGGCGCGGACGGCGCGGACGGCGCGGTGGCGGGGGCCTCGGTCACGGCCTCCGCGGTGGTGGCCGCCTCGTCGTGCGGGCGGGGCGGGCCCGCGGGTGCCTGGGCACGACGCGAACGGCGCGCGGTCGACAGGTCCGGCGCCTGGAAGAGCACGGCCGTCGTCGCGAGACGGGGGGTCACCGACCCGCCGCCCGTGGCGGCCGGCGAGCGCTGAGCCGTCGGCTCCTGGCGCGTCGGGGCGGCGGACTCCGAGGCAGCGGCGTCGGCCGGTGCCGCGGCGGCAGCCTTCTTCCGCGGCGACTTCTTCGCGGCGGTCTTCGCCGGGGCCTCGGTCGCGGGCGTCTCGTCCTTCGCAGACCTCGCCTTGGTGGACCGCGAGGCGCGCTTCGCGGGAGCCTTCGTGGCGGGCTCGGCAGCGTCGGGCGCGGGCGTCCCGACCGGCTCGGCGGTCGGCTCGACAGTCGGCTCGGCGGTCGGTTCGGTGGTGGACGCAGCCTCCGCCGACTTCGCGGTGGCGGACCGGCGCGTGCGGGTCGTGCCCGTGGCGCGGCCGCGGCCCTTGGCGGCAGGCGCCTGCTCGGGCTCGGGAGCTGTCTCGACGACCGCCTCGGCCGGCGTCTCGGTGCGCGCGGGCTCGTCAGCGGTCGCCTGGGCGCCGGTGGAGCGGGTGGCGCGGCGACGCGTACGGGCGGGCTTCTGCGCGGTGTCGTCACCGTCGGCACGACCGCCGGGACCCTGCGGCAGGACGATGTCGTCGAGGCTCGCAGACCCGCCGGCGAGGGCGTCGTCGCGCGCCGCGGCCCGCTCGGGCAGGACGAGGTCGGACAGCGAGGAGCCGGGACCGGCCGGAACAGGCTCCGCCGGCGTGCTCGCGGAGGCCGGCTGCTCCGCCGCCGGACCCTTCGGGGCGGCGGCGGCGCGGGTCGCGCGGCGACGAGCGGGCTTGCGGGCTGCGGCGTCGGTCGGGTTGTCGGACGTCACGGA
>NZ_JBHUWC010000164.1:0-9187 GCF_042670225.1 Isoptericola sp. NPDC057191
GAACGTGCGTAACCACCTGTTCGGCACGGACGGAGGAGGGGGAGAGGGAGATGCGTGACGAGGTGCAGCGCGGGCTGTTCTACGACGAGCTGGAGCCGGAGGTGCGGTACGTGCACCGGCCGGGGCGCACGATGACGGAGGCGGACGACGTGCTGTTCACGTCCGTCACCATGAACCCCCAGGGGCTGCACCTGGACGCGGCGTGGGCGGCGACGCAGCCGTTCGGCCGCCCGCTGGTGAACTCCATGCTCACCCTGGCGACGCTGGTCGGGCTGTCGGTGGCGCACCTGACGCGCGGCACCATCGTGGCCAACCTCGGCTTCGCGGAGGTGGCCTTCCCGCACCCGATGTTCCACGGCGACACGCTCTACGGCGAGACGACGGTGGCCGACCGGCGGCCGTCCCGGTCCCGCCCCGGACAGGGGGTCGTCACGCTCGAGCACACCGGACGCAACCAGGACGGCGACGTCGTGGCGCGCGCCGTCCGCACGGTGCTGATGTGGACCCGCGAGGGGTACGAGGAGCACGAGCACCGGCGCGCGAGCGAGCACGGCGAGGGCGTGCTGTGAACCCGGCGCCGTTCACGCTCGGCCCGGCGCTGCTGTTCTGCCCCGCCGACCGGCCCGACCGGTACGCCAAGGCGCTCGACCGCGCGGACGCCGTGATCCTCGACCTCGAGGACGCCGTCGCCCCCGGCCGCAAGGACGACGCCCGGGCGGCGCTCGTGCGCACCCCGCTCGACCCGGACCGCGTCGTCGTCCGCGTCAACGCCGTGGGCACGCCCGAGCACGACGCCGACCTTGCCGCCCTGGCGCGCACGCCGTACCGCACGGTCATGCTGCCGAAGGCGGACGGACGGTTCGTCGGCCCGCTGCTGGCTCCCGACGGGCGGCCGTACGCCGTCGTCGCGCTGTGCGAGACCGCGGCGGGCGTGCTGGCCGCGCCAGCGCTGGCCGCGCGGCCCGACGTCGTCGCGCTCGCGTGGGGCGCGGAGGACCTGGTCGCCTCCCTGCACGGCACCTCCAGCCGGGACGCGGCCGGCGGCTATCGGGACGTCGCCCGGCACGCGCGGTCCGCGGTGCTGCTCGCCGCCGGCGCGGCGGGCAAGCCGGCGATCGACGCGGTCCACCTGGAGCTCGACGACCTCGCGGGGCTCCGGGCCGAGGCGCAGGACGCCGCAGCGAGCGGGTTCGTGGCGTCGATGTGCGTGCACCCCAGCCACGTCGCCGTCGTGCGTGCCGCCTTCGCGCCGTCGGAGGCGGAGGTGGAGCGCGCCCGCGAGGTGCTCGCCGCCGCGGCGGGCCGCGCCGAGGCGCTCGCCGGCCTGCCCGTGGACGGCGGCGCCGACCCGGGCGTGCTCACCGTCGGCGGGCAGATGGTCGACGCGCCGCTGCTGCGGCACGCCGAGGCCGTGCTGCGGCGGGCCGCGCCGGCGGAACCGGCGGAACCAGCGGGACCGGCGGAACAGTCGGGCCCGGGCGACGGCGGCACTCCCGAGGGAGCCGCCGTCGGACGTACGGTCGAGGAGAACGGGGGACGACGATGACGAGGACCACGTCGAGAGCGGGGGACCGGCGGCAGCCCAGCGCCGTGGCCGCGCTGGACGGCCTGCTGCACGACGGCATGACGGTCGCCGTCGGGGGCTTCGGCCTGAGCGGCAACCCGAACGACCTCATCGAGGCGGTGCGCGACTCCGGGGTGCGGGACCTGACGATCGTGTCCAACAACATGGGCGTGGACGGCAAGGGCCTCGGCATCCTGCTGGAGAACGACCAGGTGCGGCGGGTGCTCGCGTCGTACGTGGGGGAGAACAAGCTGTTCGCGCAGCAGTACCTGGACGGCGCGCTCGAGGTCGAGTTCGTGCCGCAGGGGACGCTGGCCGAGCGCCTCCGCGCGGGCGGCGCGGGCATCCCCGCCTTCTACACGCCGACCGGCGTCGGGACGCCTGTCGCGGAGGGCAAGCCGGTCGACGAGATCGACGGTCGCCGGTACGTGCTGGAGCGCGCCATCGTGGCCGACCTCTCCCTGGTGCACGCCCGTCGCGCGGACCGGTTCGGCAACCTCGTCTACCGGTACACGGCGCGCAACTTCAACCCTGTGATCGCGACGGCCGGTCGCGTCACCGTGGTCGAGGCGGAGGAGATCACCGACGAGCCCATCGACCCGGACGTCGTCGTGACGCCGGGCATCTACACGCACCGCCTCGTGCTGGCGCGCGAGCGCGTCAAGGACATCGAGCAGCGCACGGTGCGCCCGGCACAGCGCACGGACCAGAACACGGAACAGGACACGGAACAGAGCACGGCGGACGCGACGACGGCGGGAGGTGCGGCATGACCTGGACGCGGGACGAGATGGCGGCCGTCGCGGCGGCAGAGCTGCACGACGGCGACTACGTCAACCTCGGCATCGGCATCCCGACGCTGGTGGCGAACCACCTGCCGCCCGGGGTGGGGATCACGCTGCAGAGCGAGAACGGCCTGCTCGGCATCGGCCCGTTCCCCGTGGAGGGCACCGAGGACGCGGACCTCATCAACGCGGGCAAGCAGACGGTCACCGCGGTGCCGGGCGCGAGCTACTTCGACGCGGCGGCGTCCTTCGCGATGATCCGCGGCGGGCACGTCGACATCGCGATCCTCGGCGCGCTGCAGGTGTCCGCGACGGGTGACCTGGCGAGCTGGACCGTGCCCGGCAAGCTCGTCAAGGGGATGGGCGGCGCGATGGACCTCGTGGTCGGCGCGCGCCGCATCGTCGCGCTCATGGACCACGTGGCCCGCGACGGCACGCCCAAGCTGCGCAGCCGCTGCACGCTGCCGCTGACGGGGGAGGGCGTCGTCGACCGGGTCGTCACCGACCGGGCCGTGCTGGACATGACGGACCACGGCCTGGAGGCCGCGTTCGTGCTGCGCCGGCTCGCGCCGGGCGTGAGCGTCGACGACGTGCGCGAGGCCACGGAGGCGGAGGTCCTGGTGGACCTGGAGGACGAGAGCAGGACGGGTGACGGCGCCACGGCGCCGGTCGAGGAGGCACAGTCATGAGCGTGATCGTGGGGTACCGGCGGACGCCGTTCGTGCGGTCGAACGGGGCGTTCGCGTCCGTGCCGGCGACGGCGCTGGGCGCGCACGCGCTGACGGCGGCGCTCGCGGCGGCGGGCGTCGAGCCGGGCGAGGTGGACATGGTCCTGGGCGGGCAGGTGCTGCAGGGCGGCGCCGGGCAGAACCCCGCCCGGCAGGCGGGGGTCGGGGCGGGCGTCCCGATGACCGTCCCCGCCGTGACCCTCAACGCCGTCTGCCTGTCGGGGGCGGAGGCGGTGGTGCAGGCGCACCGCCTGATCTCCGGCGGGGAGGCGCGGGTGGTCGCCGTCGTGGGGATGGAGTCGATGACGCTCGCGCCGCACGCGTGGGTGGGGTCGCGCGCGGGTCAGAAGTTCGGGCCGGTGGAGCTGGTCGACACGATGGCGCACGACGGGCTGACCGACGCCTTCGAGCGCGAGTCCATGGGGCTCAGCACCGAGCGGCACGGGGAGCGCATGGCGGCCGCGGCGTGGAACACGCGCGAGGCGCAGGACGCGCTGGCCGTCGCGTCGCACACGCGGGCGGCGAAGGCGGCCGAGCTGCTGGCGGAGGAGATCGTGCCGTTCGAGGTGCCGGGGCGGCGGGGTGCGGTCGTGGTGGACGCCGACGACGGCGTGCGCCCCGACTCGACGCCCGACGGGCTGGCCCGGCTGCGCCCGGCGTTCCGCGAGGAGGGCACGATCACCGCGGGCAACGCGTCGCAGATCTCCGACGGCGCGGCGGCCCTGGTGCTCGTGGCGGACGACGTCGCCGCCGACCGCGGGCTGACCGGGGTGCGGGTGCGCTCGCACGCGCTCGTGGCCGGGCCCGACGTCGGGCTGCACGCCCAGCCCGCGAACGCGATCACCGCGGCCTGCGAGCGGGCCGGCCTGACCCCGCGCGACCTCGCCGCCGTGGAGATCAACGAGGCCTTCGCCGCCGTCGTGCTGGCGTCGGTGGACCGGCTCGGTCTGGACCCGGAGCTCGTGAACGCGAACGGTGGCGCGATCGCCCTGGGGCACCCGATCGGGGCGTCCGGGGCGCGGGTCGTCGGCCACCTGGCGCGGCGGCTCCAGCAGCTCGGGCCGGGGTCGGTCGGCGTCGCCGCGCTGTGCGGTGGCGGCGGCCAGGGCTCGGCGGTGCTGCTGGAGGCGTGACCCCCCGGGAAGCAACGAGCGTGCTGAATCGATCCTCAAAAGTCCATCTTGAGGATCGATTTAGCACGCACGTTGCAGCCCCGGGGGTCGTGCGGGGGCCGCGGGTCAGCGCACCTGGAACACCCGCAGCATCTCCTGCTCCACCTGGCTGCCCGACGCGTCCTTCAGCACGGTGCGCAGGTGCACGAACCCGCCGGCCGCCTGCTCGTTCGAGACCTCGGCGGTCCAGCTGCCGTCCGCGCCGCGGACCACGGGCACGTCGTGCCAGTCGGTCACCTGCGACAGGACCGTCTGCGTCCCGGTGGCGTACTGCAGCGTGACCCCGGTGAGGTCGACGGGCCGCCGCGTGGCGTCCGACGTCGCACCGAGCACCACGTGCACCGGCTCGCCGCTCGGCGCGCGGTCGGTGAGGTCGGTGCCGACCTCGAGGCGCGGCACCAGCAGCGGCTGGGTGCCCTGGGCGGCCCGCTCGGTCGGGAACGTCCAGTCGGTCGTGTAGGCGAGTCCGAGCAGCGAGGTGGCGGTGCTGCGGCGCGTGAACTCCTGCCGCACGTGCACCTCGCTGGGTGCCGACGGCACGGGGTAGAGCGCACCGACCGGGGCGACGGGCGTGCCGTCCACCCAGACCCTCCGGTACGTCGTGTCCGAGTAGTAGAGGCCGGTCGAGTCGTGGCCGGCCGCGTCGCCCCAGGCGGAGAGCGTGACCGCCAGCCCGTTCAGCCTGCGGTCGACCAGCGGCACGTCGTTGGTGTTCGACGACGCGCCGAGCGGCGTGCCCAGCCACGACGTCGGCTCGGTACTGCCCGGCGCGTACGTGCGCGGGCCCTCGAACGACGACGCGCTGGAGAAGTTGGTCGTCATCCGCGTGATCGTGGTCCAGCGCACGTCCGGCGACGCCGTGTAGTACTCGGTCCGCTCCAGGGGCGCGGTCACGGGCAGGAGCGACCCGCCGGCGTACACGGACCCGGCGCCGGGCAGCACGAGGCCGAGGTCGAGGAACCAGGTGCGCGAGTCCGCGGCCTGCGAGTGGTACGTCGTGGGGACGGTGGCGAGGTCGGCGTCGCGCACGCGCTGGACGCCCGTCGGCACGACGCCGCCCAGCACGGTGGCCACGTTGTACAGGTAGGGGCTGGTCGCCACGGGCTGCCCGGACCACGACATGGTCACGGGTCCGGCGGCGAGCTCTGCGAGGAGGGCCTCGCCGTCGGCGCGCGTGATGGTGACCATCGGCAGCGTCACGCCCGACCCGGAGGTGGTGAAGCGGCCCTGCGCCGACGACGAGTACGCGAGCACGCCCAGGGCTCCGCGGCCCCGCAGCGCGCGGTCCCACTGCAGGCTGTTGCCGCCTTGGACCGCCGTGGCGGCGTCGACGAGCACGATCTTGCCCTCGACGTCCGCGGCGTCGAGGTTCGCGACCGTCCCTGGGCCGACGGAGACCAGCGGCGCGGAGGCGTGGCCGTCGAACTCGGGGGCGAGGCTGACGGGCAGGTCGTCGACCGTGTGCCCGCCGGACGAGGTCATGGTGAGGCGCGGCGCGGTGAGCCGCGCGGTCGCCTCGAACGTGAACGCGTCGTCGACCTTGGCGCGGGTGGTGTACAGGTGGTTGACGTATGACGGCACGGTGGTGAGCGCACCGGTGCGCATCCCGCCGTCGTCGCCGAGGCCGTACGTGAAGCCGACGGAGAACCCCTGCGGCTCGCCGGGACGGTCGGTGCGCCAGCTCAACTCCGTGGCCTCGCGCGCGTCGAGCACGACGGTGGTGTCGCCGTCGACCCGCACGTGGTCGGTGTAGACCTGCGAGACCGAGTCGACCTGACCGTGGTTGCCCGGCACGTCCCGCGTGAGGATCACGCCCGAGAAGTCGTACGTGCCGTAGGGGAGCGTGAGGTCCACGCTGCCGTCGCCGACGCCGTACCGGGAGCCGGTGTCGCGGTGCCGGTCGATCACCTGGAAGGAGGAGAAGGAGTCGGGCGCCTCGCCGAAGCGGTTCGTCGTCCGGACCGTCACGGTCGCGGTCGGGGCGGTCAGGTCGGCCCACACGGGGACGGTGACGCGGGCGCCGTCGGGCCCGACGCCGACGATCCGCCCGGTGACCGTGCCGTAGTCGTCGTCCTGCACGTGCCGGGACGGGTCGACGACGACCGGGACGTCGGCCGTCCCGTGCGCGGGGACCACGACCTGGTGCTTCGGCGCGCCGAGCGCGAGCACCCGGCCCGGCAGGCGGGAGCCGTCGTCGCCGTACGTCTGCAGGCTGAGGGAGAGCGTCACGTCGTCGTCGGAGGTGTTGGTGAGCGTCACGGGCCGGCGGACCGGCTCGAGGTCGCCCTGGGGGAAGGCGTACGTCCCGAGGTCGACGCCGGGGGCGGCGGTGACCGCCTGGTCGACGGCGCGGCCGACGTCCATCGGCCCGGCGCCCTGGTCGAGCACGGGGGCGTCGGTCGCGGCGGCCGCGGACGTCAGGGCGTCCTTGACCTGCTGCGGCGTCCAGCCGGGGTGCCGCTGCTGCACCAGGGCGGCGCCACCGGCGACGTGCGGGGTGGCCATGGACGTGCCCGACATCGCGACGTACGGCAGGGCGTCCCCGCCGCCGGCGCGCGCCGCCACGACGTCCACGCCCTGGGAGGCGATGTCCGGCTTGGCGGCGGGGCCGCCGACGGACGGCCCGCGGCTGGAGAAGGTGGCGGTGCGGTCGTCGCGGTCGACGGCGCCGACGGTGAGCGCCGACGGCGCGCAGCCGGGCGTCGAGACCTGGCCGTGCAGCCCCTCGTTGCCCGCCGCGATCACGAACAGGGCGCGGTCGGAGAGCGCCTCGACGAGGTCGACGTCCGGGCCGGCGCAGGTGGTGGTGGACGAGTCGCCGAGGGACATCGAGACGATGTCGGCACCCTGGTCGACGGCCCACTGCATCCCGGCGAGGATCCACGACGTCTGGCCGGAGCCGTCGTCGTCGAGGACCTTGCCGACGAGCAGGTCCGCGCCCGGGGCCATGCCCGCGTAGCGCCCGTCGGAGGCCGCGCCCGTGCCGGCGATCGTGGAGGCGGTGTGCGTGCCGTGGCCGTTGCCGTCCTGGACCGAGCCGGCGGCGCTCACGAAGGAGCGGGTGGCGCCGACCTGGCCGGTGAGGTCGGGGTGCTGTTGGTCGTAGCCCGTGTCGAGCACGGCGACGGTGACGCCGGAGCCGTCCAGCCCCTCGTCGTGCGCGGCGCCCGCGCCGGTCAGCGGCACGGTCGGCGGAAGGTCCGTGACGGCGGTGCCATGCACCTTGCTGTCCAGCCAGATGCGCTCGACGGCGCCCGCCGAGCGCGCCCCGGAGCCGGGCTCGAGCCCGGCCCACGCCGCGCCGGCGCGGTCCTTGTCGATCGACAGGGCCGTCGCGTCGATCGCGGGGAGCTCGGCCGTGGTGGTCGTGCCGCGGGCGGCCGCCCGCGGGGCTGCGCCGTCGGCGTGCTCCACGATGACCGGCAGGGAGTCGCTCGACGCGTCGTCGTACCCGTCGCGCCACAGGAGGCTGAGGTCGAAGAGCCGCTCGTCGAGCGTCCCGGCGTCCACCAGCGGCTGCGCCGCGGGCGGGACGAGGTAGGTCTCGTCACCCTCGACGTACGTCGTCGTGACCTGGTCGTCGCCGGCGAGGCGCGCCTCGGCGACGTCGCCGTCCGCGTCGATGCGCGCGGTCACGACGTCGCCGGTGACGAGCGTGAACTGCGCGACGGCGCCGGCTGCGGGCTCGGCCTGCTCGGCGGGTGCGGCGGCGGTGGCGGTGGTGGCGGCATCGTCGGCCGACGCGGCGGTGGCGCCGCCGGCGAGCAGTGCGAGCGCGGCGACGGCGGTGGTGCCCCTGCGCGTCCGGGCATGACGATTCATGTCGGTCTCCCTTCGGTGGGGCAACTCTGGACCACGGACGTCCGGTGCGGGCGGGCCGGGGGTGGCGGGCTCGTGCCATGGCGGATAATCGCCACGTGCTGGGAGACCTGGGTGCCCGCCTCGGGCCCGACGACGAGGCGGTCTACCGCCTGGCGATGACCGGGCCGGGCATCTCGCCCGAGGGCGGGGCCGCGGTGCTGGGGCGGTCCGCCGACGAGGTCCGGGGGAGCATCGACCGGCTCGCGGACGGCGGGCTCCTGGTCCCCGCGGGCGACGGCGCGCTGTGGGCGGCGACGCCGCCCGAGGTGGCGCTCGGCCCGGTCGTCGCGCGGTCGCGCGAGCGGCTGCGGCGCGACGAGAACGTCTTCGCGGAGCTCGTCGAGGCCTATCACGCCGAGCGCTCCGCGACGTCGCTGGAGGGCCTGGTCGAGCTGGTCGAGGGGGAGGCCCAGGCGGCGCGGGTCACGCAGCTCGAGATCGGCGCCCGCGAGTCGTTCTGCGCGTTCCAGACGGGCGCGAACACCGTGGTGCCCGTGGCCGCGACGCTCGACCCGGAGTGGACCCCGCCGGGGCTCGGCCCGGACACGCAGCGGCCACCGGCCATCCGCGGAGACCTCGCCTACCGGCTCGTCGTCGACGCGTACTACCTCCAGGAGCCGGGGGCGCTGCGCAAGCTCGACGACTGGCTCGCCGCGGGCCAGGAGATCCGCGTCTCGGACGAGGCGCTGCCGAAGGTGCTCGTGGCCGACGGGTCCGTCGCGATGGCGAAGGTGGCGCCGGACGCGGCGGTCGTGCTGCGCGGCCCGCTGGCCGGGCTCGCCCAGGCGCTGTTCGAGGCGACGTGGCGCGGGGCCCGGCCGTACCTCCCCGGCGGTGCGGAGATCCCCGCCGAGGACGCCCAGCTCCTGCAGCTCATGCTCGCCGGGCTCACCGACGTGGCGATGGCGAAGCAGCTCGGCACGTCGCAGCGCACGGTGCAGCGGCGCCTGCGGGCGCTGATGGACTCCGCGCACGTCACCACCCGCGTCCAGCTCGGGTGGTACGCCCTGCGGCACCGCTGGGTCTGACCCCGGCCCTCGCGTCCACGTCCGGACACGCCCGTGCCCGGGCCGGCAG
>NZ_JBHUWC010000165.1:0-9149 GCF_042670225.1 Isoptericola sp. NPDC057191
GTCAGAATTCTCGGCCGAATTCTGACCGCTTTCGTACCCACAACAGATCAGGGGGCCGCGGGCGGGACCGGGAAGTTCGCGCGGAACACGTTGTCGGGGTCCCAGTCGCGCTTCACCTCGCGCAGGCGGGTGAGCGTGGGCTCGGGGAACGCGTCGGTGATCCGCTCCGGCCGGGTGTCCGTGTCGAACGACAGGTACAGCCCGTCGGTGTGCGGCGCCATGACGGCGTCCCACACGGCGTCGAGCCGGTCCTGGGCGGAGGACATCGCCGACAGCAGGAAGTTCTGGTGGCGGTGGGCGTACGCCGTCGCGCCCGGGTCGACGTCGTTGCCGGCGCCGCCGGTCGCACGGACCTGCAGGAAGTACGCCTCGCCCGACAGCGCCAGCTTCTCGAAGGCGCGGGCCGTCGCGGTGTCCAGGTGCGCGACCAGCCCGGACCGGACGGCCGGGTCGCCGCCGCCGGAGTGGTGCTTGTCGCCGGCCTGCACGACGCCCGCGTACGGCAGCAGGTACGCCTGGTGCGCGAGCAGCGGGCCGGCCCCGGCCAGGCGTTCGAGCTGCTCGACGGCGGCGTCCGTGTCGTCCCCCGCCCAGACCGTCATGAGCTGCGCGACGGGGCCCTGGTCGTCGCTGCCGTCGGCGAGCCGCCCCCGGCGGCCGGGCGACAGGACGAGGAAGCTCGTCAGCTCGCGCGGCGCCGACTCGACGACGGCGCCCCAGCGCTCCAGCACGCCCGCGACATCGGTGGCATCGAGCGTCATCTGGGAGAAGACGACGGTGCCCTGCCCGCTCAGCTCCATGGCCTCGATCTCGACCCACGTCACCACGCCCAGGTTGCCGCCCGCGCCGCGCAGCCCCCAGAACAGGTCCGGGTGCTCGTCGGCCGACGCCCGCACGACCCGGCCGTCGGCCGTGACGACCTCGGCCGCGACGACGTGGTCGATCGTCAGGCCGTAGGTGCGGCCGAGGAAGCCGACGCCGCCCGCCGTGGCGAGCCCGCCGACACCCACGCCGCCCGAGTCGCCCGAGCTGATCGCCCAGCCGCGGGGCGCGATCGCCTCCGCGACGCGGCCCCACGTGGCGCCGACGCCCACGCGGACGCGCCGGGTCGCCTCGTCGACGACCTCCACCTGGTCGAGGGCGCCGAGGTCGACGACGATGCCGCCGTCGTTGGTCGACCGCCCGCTGATGCCGTGACCACCCGACCGCACGCCCAGCGGGACGTCCTGCGACCGCGCGAACCGCACGGCCTCGGCCACCTGGGCCGTGTCGCGGGGACGCAGGACCAGGCCGGGCGCGCCGGAGCGCAGGTAGTTGTGCCGCACGCCGTCGTAGGCGCGGTCGCCGGGCTCGACGGCGGTCGCCGCGAGGGAGGCGGGCACCGCGGCGTAGTCGATGCCTGGCCGGCGCAGGGCGACAGCGTGCGCGCCCCGCTGGGACGCGGCGGGTGCGGTGCCCGACGTCGCACGCTCGCGCGCCACCAGCTCGCGCACGGCGGGCGCGACCTCCTCGCCGTACACCCGGATGAGGTCCGGGTCGTCGGCGGCGAGGATCACGG
Source organism: Isoptericola sp. NPDC057191 (assembly GCF_042670225.1). Taxonomy (NCBI): domain Bacteria; kingdom Bacillati; phylum Actinomycetota; class Actinomycetes; order Micrococcales; family Promicromonosporaceae; genus Isoptericola; species Isoptericola sp. NPDC057191. Next base: position 1,559 of record NZ_JBHUWC010000165.1, read on the forward strand.
TGCCGATGCCGTCCTCGAGCGCGAGCGCGGCCAGCTCGTCCACCCACTGCTCCACCGGGCCCTGCAGGAAGCCGCGCGGCTCGGCCGTGATCGCGCCCTGCACGTTGAGCAGGCGCCGGATCTCGGCCGGGTGCCGGCCCGCCTCCTCGGCCGCCTCGTCGATGATGGCGTGGCCGCGCTGCAGGTCGCCGTCCTTGAGGTAGGCGAGCGACGGCAGCCAGCCGTCCGCCTTGCGGGCGATGAGCCGCAGCATGCGAGGCTTGAGCGCGCCCAGCCAGATCGGGACGTCGTGGGCCGGCTCCGGGCCGCGCTTGGCGCCCGCGACGCGGTGGTGGGCGCCGTCGACCCGCAGGGCGCGGCGCTCCCGGCCGTCCCAGATCCCCCGGATGATGTCGAGCGCCTCCTCCAGCGCGTCCACGGACTCCCCCGGCGTGAGTCGGGTGCCACCCATGGCGACGATCGGGTCCCAGAACCCGCCGGCGCCGAGCCCCAGCGCCGCCCGGCCGCCCGACAGCAGGTCGAGGGAGGCGACGGCGCGCGCCAGCACCGCGGGCGGCCGCAGCGGCAGGTTGAGAACGTTGCCCGCGACGGTGACGCGCTCGGTCTGCGCGGCCACCCAGGACAGCAGCGTCCACGTGTCGAGGAACCCCGGCTGGTACGGGTGGTCCTGGAACGTCACCAGGTCGAGCCCGGCCGCCTCGGTGACCTGGGCGAGCCGCACCGGCTGCTGCGGGTCGCGGTTCGTCGGGGTGAGGAACGTGCCGAAGACCAGGTCGTGGCCGTAGTCCGTCATGCGGGGCCTTTCGCGGAGAAGTCCGCTCCCGTCACCGGGAGATCGTCTGTCGTACAGACGATATCAGCGGCAACTCTTCTGACCGACCGCACATTCCCTTAGGATGACGACGTGACCACCACCACCGATCCGACGAGCGCCGGGCCTGACGCGCCGGTCGCGCCGTCCCCGTTGGGCTGGTCGCTCGCCGCGCTGTTGCGGGAGTGGAGCGCCCGGGTCGCGGCCGCGTGCGCCGACGTCCCGCACGGCGGCCGCGGCTACGAGGTGCTGGCCGCCGTCTACCGCGACGCCCCGCCCACGCAGGCCGCCCTCGCCTCACGCCTCGGCATCGACCGCACGGTGATGACCTACCTGCTCGACGAGCTTGCCGGGTGCGGCCTCGTCGAGCGCCGGCCCGACCCGGCCGACCGTCGCGCGCGCCGCATCGTCGTGACGGACCACGGGCGCGTCGTCCTCGCCGACCTGGACGCGCGGGTGCGCACCGCGGAGGACGGGCTGCTCTCCGGTCTGGACGGCGCCGAGCGTGACGTGCTGCGCCACCTGCTGGAGCGGGCCGCGACCGCTGCCGCCCCCGGTGGTGCATCGTGCGTGCTGACATGATCCTCAAGCGGGCCGTTTGAGGATCATGTCAGCACGCACGTTGCACCCCGGGCGGCCGGAAACCGGTTCCTTGCCCGAGCGCACCACTGGGCGGTAACCGGTTTCCCATGGTGTACCGTCGGGCCGTGAGCCCGAGGAGGCATCGATGCCTGACGTGAACCTCCGGCGACCTTCGGTGACCATCGCCGACGTCGCCACCGCCGCCGGCGTCTCGCGCGCCACCGTCTCCCGCGTGATGAACGGCCGCAGCACGGTCGATCCTGCCATCGCCGCCCGGGTGCAGGAGGCGGCGATCGACCTGAACTACCGGCCCAGCAACGTGGCACGCAGCCTGTCCCTGGGCCGCACGACGACGGTCGCGCTCGTGGTGCCGGACCTCGGCAACCCGGTGTTCCAGCAGATCCTGCGCGGCGTCACCTCCGCCGCCGCCGAGGACGGCTACCGCGTGCTGGTGGCCGACGCCGCCGAGGACCCCTCCGAGGAGGCGGCGATCGCGCGCGAGGCACGCATGCGCTGCGACGCGCTCATCCTCGTCGCGCCACGCATGCCCGGCGCCGCCCTGGACGCGCTGCTGCCCCTCGTGACGCCCGCGGCCGTGATCAACCGCGAGGTCGACCACGCCGGGACGCCCAGCCTCGTCATCGACTACGCGGACGCCACGGTGCAGGTGGTCGAGCACCTGGTCGGCCTCGGCCACCGGCGGCTCGCGTACCTCGCGGGCCCGCGTGCCGCGACGACCGACGCCGCCCGGCGCGCCGGCCTCGCCGCGGCCCGCGAGCACCACCCGGACCTGGAGGTGGTGGAGCTCGCCGTCGGCGCCGACCTCGCGTCGGGGCACGCCGCGGCCGGTCCGGTCCTCGCGAGCCGCGCCACCGCCGTCGTCGCGTACAACGACCTGGTCGCGTTCGGCCTCCTGGCGGCCCTCAACGAGGCCGGCGTGGCCGTGCCCGCCGACATCTCCGTGGCCGGCTACGACGACATCGACCTGGCCCGGTACGCGACCCCCGCCCTGACCACGGTGGCGGTGCCCCAGGCCGAGCTGGGCCGCCAGGCGTGGCGCGAGCTGCACGCCGTGATCGTCGACGACGCCCACCCCGCCGCGACCACCCGCTTCACCGCGCGCCTGCAGGCACGGTCCAGCACCGGGCCCGCACCCCGCCGGCTCGCCCGGGCGGTCGTGACGGAGCCCGCGCCCGCCACGACGCCGCAGGTCGAGGGCGCCGTCCTCGGCCCCGCGTGGTCCGTCGAGCCGCGCGAGGTCGTGCTGCGCCACACCCGCGACCGGGTCCCGCTGGCCCGGTACGTGGACGGCGAGCGGCTGCCCGCCATCCACTCCCCCCGCCCCTACCTGCACCCGGTGCACTCGCTCGCGGGCGTCCCGCTCACCGAGTCGGAGCCCGTGGACCACCGGCACCACTACGGCGTCAGCGTGGCCGTGCCCGACGTCAACGGCACCAGCTTCTGGGGCGGCCGCACCTTCGTGGCCGACGTCGGCCCGACCCTGCTGCCCAACCACGGCCGGCAGCGGACCACCCGCGCGGAGGTCGACCCGCTCGCCCCCCACGTCCTGCTCGACACGGTGCGGTGGGACGACGAGCGCGGCGAACCCCTGCTCGACGAGCAGCGCCGCCTCGGCGCACGGCTCCTGGGCGACGACGGCTGGGCGCTGGAGTGGCGCTCCACCCTGCACGCGTCGCACGGGCCGCTGGAGATCCGCTCCCCCGCGACCAACGGCCGGCCGGGCGCGGGCTACGGCGGCGTCTTCTGGCGCGCGCCGATCGCGGGGAGCACGGTCGTGCTGTCCGCGGCGGGCGAGGGTGAGGAGCACGCGCACGGCAGCACCTCCCCGTGGGTGGCCTTCGTGCAGCGGCACCACGACCCGTACGCCGAGGACCGCAGCACGACGCTGCTGATCGCACAGACCTCGCCGCCCCGGCACTGGTTCCTGCGCGCGGCCGACTACCCCGGGGCCGGTCCGGCGCTGGCGTGGGACACGCCCCTGCGGGTGCCCGCCGGCGGGACGGTAGAGACCGGCATCGTGGCGGCCCTCGTGGACCGCGCGCTCGACCTCGACGAGGCCACCGACCTCGCTGCCACGCTGCGCTGACCTGCCCTGACGAGCCCCTGACCTGCCCCGAGACTGCACCCGAACCCTGCCCCGCGAGACGACAGGACGACCATGACGGAACTGACCCCCGACGGCCTCGTCCCGCAGATCGCGGTGGTGGGCCTGCACGGTCACGGCGCCTCGCACGTGCGCCGCGTGCTCGAGCTGCAACGTGCGGGCCGGGTGCGCCTGGCCGCCGTCGTCGACCCGCGCGAGCCCGGCCCGGGCCACGAGGCGCACGCCGCCGGCGCGCCTTGGTTCCCCACGCTGGGCGACCTGCTGTCCGCGCCGTCCGCCCGGGTGGACGTCGTCGTCCTCAGCACCCCGATCCCGACGCACCTCCCGCTGGCCCGCGCCGCGATGGAGGCGGGGATCGACGTGCTGCTGGAGAAGCCCACGACGGCGTCGCTGGCGGAGCACACGGAGCTGGTGGCCGTGGCCGAGCGCACGGGCCGGCGCTGCCAGGTCGGGTTCCAGACGTTCGGCTCGCACGCCCTGCCGGCGGCGGCCGACCTCCTCGCCCGGGGCGAGATCGGCGACGTCGTCGGGTTCGGCGCGGTGGGCACGTGGGTGCGCACGGAGTCGTACTGGCGCCGCGCCGCGTGGGCGGGCCGGCGTCGGCTCGACGGGCGCGACGTGGTGGACGGCGTCGTGACCAACCCGCTGGCGCACGCCGTCGCGACCACGCTGCGCCTCGGTGGCGCGACCACCGCGCAGGACGTCACCTGGGTGGACACCGACCTGTACCGGGCCAACCCGATCGAGGCGGACGACACGTCGTCGGTACGCGTGCAGGACGCGGACGGGCGGCGCTACGGCTTCGGGCTCACGCTGTGCGCGGCGGACCGCTCCCCGGCGCGCGTCGTCGTGCACGGCACCCGCGGCGAGCTGGTCCTCGAGTACGAGCACGACCGCCTCCTGGTGCGCACCGACGTCGCGCAGACGGCCAAGACGTACGGCCGCACGTCGTTGCTCGACGACCTCCTGGCCGCCCGCACCGACCGCTCGCGGGCGATGCTGTGCGACGTCCGCGACACCGGCGCCTTCATGCGCGTGCTGGAGGCGGTGCGCACGAGTGCCGACCCCGCCCCGATCCCCGCCGAGCAGGTGGAGTGGCGCGGCGAGGGGCACGACCGCCGCCCGGTGGTGCGCGACGTCGAGCACTGGTGCGCCGAGGTCGCACGAACCCAGCAGACCTTCACCGAGCTCGGCGCCCCCTGGACCACCTGACCCGCCGGAACGCTGTGGGTACGAAATGGGTCAGAATTCCGCACGGAATTCTGACCCAATTCGTACCCACACGTCAGAGGTCGATGCCGAGGCCCAGCTCGTCGAGGCGGACAGGGTCGCCCGTGGCGAGCGAGCGGTTCCCGGCGTAGCCGATGCCGGAGGCGCGGAGGCCGTCACGGAAGCCGGCAGCACGGCCCAGGGGGTCGGCCTCGGAACGCCCGCGGAAGACGTCGGAGAGCAGCAGCGCGTCGCCACCCCCGTGACCACCGGCGCCGGCCGCGACGATGGGCCGCTCCTCCGCCCGTTCCCAGTGCTTCTGCACGACGAGCCGCTCGCCCTCGGGGCGCACCGTGTCCTCGCCGAAGGTCGCGGTGAAGCTCGGGTCGACCGTCGCCTTGCCGTCGGCGCCGAAGACCACGGAGCCGCGCTCGACCACCTCGAGCTCCGCACGGCCGCGCGAGCCGTTGACGACGACGCGGTACCCCTCCCACGGGGCGCTCGCCGTCAGTGAGTACGTGAGCACCGGGCCGCCGGCGTACTCGACCACCAGGCCGAGAGTGTCCTCGGTGGTGATGCCCGGGTCGAAGACGCTGCGGTCGCGCCGGTAGCCGTCCACGGCCTGCGCCTCAGGCCCGTACAGCTCGGCGAGGTACGGGTCGGCGGCGACGTCGATGCGCCACGGGTCCACGCCCTGCTCGGCCAGGGCCCGCTCCCCCGCCGTCGGCTCGTAGCCGGTCTCGTGCGCGGCGTCGTCCCCGTAGAAGCGACGGCCGCCGCTGGCGAAGACGCGCTGCGGGACGGCGTCGATCCACCAGTTGACGAGGTCGAAGTGGTGGCTGGACTTGTGCACCAGCAGCCCGCCGTTGTTGACCTTCTCGCGGTGCCAGCGGCGGAAGTAGTCCGCGCCGTGCACCGTGTCGAGGGCCCAGTCGAAGTGGACGCTGAGCACCTGGCCGATCTCGCCCGACGCGATGACCTCGCGCAGCGCCGAGTTCCGCGGCGAGTAGCGGTAGTTGAACGTCATCGTGAGGTCGCGGCCCGTCTCGGTGACGGCGTCCGCGATCTGTCGCGCCTCCGTCTCGGTGGCCGCGACGGGCTTCTCGACGACGACGTCGACGCCGGCGCGCAGCGCCCGGGAGACGAGGTCCGCATGGGTGTTGTCCACCGACGTGACGATCAGCCGGTCGACCCGCTGCTCGTCGAGCGCCTTCTCCAGGTCGTCCGGGTGGTACAGCGGGCGCTCCCCGCCGACGGCCGCGGCGACCTTCGCCTCGTGCACCGCGGCACGCACGGGGTTGGGCTCGACCCACGCGACGATCTCGCCGTCGTCGGCGTGGTCCCCGATCAGCGCGTTCACGTACATGCCGGCACGGTGCCCGGTGCCGGCGACGGCGTACCGCCGACGGTCCTGACCGGTCGGGGCGGCGGGCATCATCGATCTCCTTGCGTGTCGCCTGGGCGACGTCGGGTAAGCGGTTTCCTGCCAGCCTACCGGAGCGTCGTCCTTGGCCACACCCCCGCCTGCCCCCCCCGTCCTCGGGCTACCTCGGCAAGCCCGTGACTACCTCGGCACGGTTTCGACTACCTCGGCACGATCCGGACTACCTCGGCACGGTCCCGACTACCTCGGCAAGCCCGTGACTACCTCGGCACGGTCCGCACTACCTCGGCAGGGTCCGGACTACTTCGACGGGGTGATGACGACCTGACCGGCCCAGGTGAACCCGCCGCCGAAGCCGAAGAGCAGCGCGGGCGTGCCGGCCGGGATCTTGCCGGCGTGCCACCACTTGGAGAGCCCCAGCGGGATGGAGGCGGCGGACGTGTTGCCGGACTCGGTGATGTCGGCGACGACCACGCGGTCCTCGAGGCCGAGCGCCTTCGCCAGCGGCTCGATGATGCGCAGGTTGGCCTGGTGCGCCACGAGCACGCCGATGTCGTCGAGGGTGAGACCGGACGCGTCGACGATGCGGCGCGCGCGGTCGGCGGCGCGCGTGATCGCCCACTTGAAGACGGCGCGGCCGTCCTGGGCGAACTTCTCGGTGGGGACCTCGATGCGCACGGCGGGGGTCAGCTCCGGCTCGGAGCCCCAGACGACAGGGCCGACGGCGGGCGTGTCGGCGCCCTGGAGCACGACGGCGCCCGCGCCGTCCGCGGTGAGGATGCAGGTGCTGCGGTCGGTCCAGTCGGTGACGGAGGTGAGCTTCTCCGACCCGACGACGACGGCGGTGCGCGCGGAGCCGGCGCGGATGGCCTGGTCGGCCAGGCCGACGGCGTACGCGAACCCCGAGCAGGCCGTGTTGACGTCGATGACGGCGGGGCCGACGACGTCGCGCAGGTCGGGCTCGTCCTCGCCCTCGGGCGTGCTGGCGCCGGGCTGCACGCCGGTGCGCAGGGCGTAGGCCACGCGGCCGGCGGTGTTGGGCGAGCGGTCGGTCGCCGTCGTGGTCGCGACGATCACGAGGTCGACGTCCGTGCCCGCGACGCCCGCGTCGTCGAGCGCGTGCCGGGCAGCGGCGGTCGCCATGTCCGCGACGGTGACGTCGTCGGCGGCGACGTGCCGGGTGACGATGCCGGTGCGCGAGCGGATCCACTCGTCGTTGGTCTCGACGAGCTGCGCGATGTCGTCGTTCGTCATGACCTTCTCGGGCTGGTGGTGCCCGAGGCCGACGATGCGGGAACCGACGGCGCCCGTGGGCAGCGTCAGGACGGGTGCGGTGGACTCACTCATGGGAGCGATCATCCCACCCGCCCACGGGGTGCCGGCCACCCGCCGCCTCGAATCGCGCCGGCCCCGTAGCGCCTGCGCCCCGGCGTCGAACGCCTCCGCCGCCTCCACCACCTGCCGGGCCCAGTCCGTGACC
>NZ_JBHUWC010000166.1:0-9098 GCF_042670225.1 Isoptericola sp. NPDC057191
GAATCCCTGGCGGGATTCTCGCCGTTTTCGTACCCACAACCCCGGCGGGTCAGCGGGGCAGGTTGCGCAGGTTCGAGCGGGCCATGGACATGACCTCGCCCATGCCGCCGCCGAAGATCTCCTTGGTCATGGCGGTGGCGAACCCGCGGATCTGCCCGGAGGTGATCGACGGCGGGATGGACAGCGCGTTCGGGTCGGTCACCACCTCGATGAGCGCGGGTCCCTTGCGGTCGAGACCGTCCTGGAAGGCGCGGCGCAGGTCCTTCGGCCGCTCGACGCGGACGGCGGGGATGCCGACCGCTCCGGCGATCGCGCGGTAGTCGACCGGGGGCGAGTCGGTGCCGTACGAGGGCAGCCCCTCGACGAGCATCTCGAGCTTCACCATGCCGAGGGTGGCGTTGTTGAAGACGACGATCTTCACCGGCAGGTCGTACGCGCGCACGGTGATGAGCTCGCCGAGCAGCATGGACAGACCGCCGTCGCCGGCGAGCGCCACGACCTGCCGCCCGGGCTGCGCGAAGGCGGCGCCGATGGCGTGCGGCAGGGCGTTCGCCATCGACCCGTGCAGGAACGACCCGATGACGCGCCGCTTCCCGTTGGGGGTGAGGTAGCGCGCGGCCCACACGTTGTTCATGCCGGTGTCGACGGTGAACACGGCGTCCTCGGCCGCGGTCTCGTCGAGCTGCACGGCCGCGTACTCGGGGTGGATGGGCGTGTGCTTCTCCACGTTGCGCGTGTACGCGCCGACGACCTTGTTCATCAGCCCGGCGTGCTTGTCGACCATCGAGCGGAGGAACTTGCGGTCGCTCTTGCGGCGCACCAACGGGTTGAGCAGGCGGAGCGTCTCCCCGACGTCGCCGTGCACGGGCAGGTCCAGCCGCGTGCGCCGGCCGAGGTGCGAGGCGTCGATGTCGATCTGCGCGGTGCGGACGTCCCCCGGCAGGAAGGAGTCGTAGGGGAAGTCGGTGCCGACGAGGATCAGCAGGTCGGCCGACTGCATCGCCTCGTGGCAGGAGCCGTAGCCGAGCAGGCCTGACATGCCGACGTCGTGCGGGTTCTCGTACTGGATGATCTCCTTGCCGCGCAGCGAGTGGCCGATCGGCGCCGCGGCCAGGTCGGCGAGCTCGAGCACCTCCGCGCGGGACCCGCGCGCCCCGGCGCCGACGAACAGCGTGACCTTCTTCGCCTGGTTGATCGCGTCGGCCAGAGCCTCGACGTCGGTGCTGTTCGGCACGATCCGGGCGGGGCAGGCGCCGGGCACGAGGATGGGCGCGGCGTCGTCGGGCACGCGTTCGTCGGCGACGTCGCCGGGCAGGGTGAGGACGGCGACGCCCGGCGCGGCGAGCGCGTGCTGGATGGCAGAGCGGGTGACGCGCGGCAGCTGGGCGGGCGAGGAGATCAGCTCCGAGAACACGGATGCCTCGTTGAAGATGCGGTCCGGGTGCGTCTCCTGGAAGAACTGCGTGCCGATCTGGGCGCTGGGGATGTGCGACGCGATGGCGAGCACGGGCAGGTGCGACCGGTTCGCGTCGTAGAGGCCGTTGATGAGGTGCAGGTTGCCCGGCCCGCACGACCCGGCGCAGACGGCGAGCTCACCCGTCACCTCGGCGTCGGCGGCGGCCGCGAACGCGGCGGCCTCCTCGTGCCGGACGTGCACCCAGTCGATGCCCTCGGTGCGGCGGACGGCATCGACGACGGGGTTGAGGGAGTCCCCCACGATCCCGTAGATGCGCTTCACGCCGGCGGCGACGAGCTGGTCGACGAGGTGTTCGGCGACGGTGCGGGCCATGAGGAGACCTCCCGGTGACGACTGTGGGTCCGTCTCGATCCTGCCCCGGACGTGCCTGTTCCGCAGGGTGGCAGGCGTGACGTGCGGCACCCCTTGACCTCAATCATGGTTGAGGTACGAGCATCGAGGCATGACGACGACCAGCCCCCCGCCCACCGATCCCGCGCGACCTGCCGAGACCGCCGCGAACGTCCCGCAGCGCGTGCGAGACCTCGTCGCTCGCGTCACCGGCGACGAGAAGCACGACCCGAGCGCCCACTCCACGCTCGACGTCGTGTGGACCCTGTACGACCAGGTGCTCCGGGTGGACCCGGCCCGACCGGACGACCCGGACCGCGACCGGTTCCTGCTCTCCAAGGGGCACGGCCCCGCGTCCACGTACGCCGTCCTGGCAGCGCAGGGCTTCTTCCCGGCCTCCTGGCTCGACGACGTCGCGTCCTTCGACTCCCCGCTGGGTCACCACCCCGACCGCACCCTGGTGCCGGGCATCGAGATCGGCAGCGGCTCCCTCGGGCACGGGCTCCCGATCGGCGTCGGCCTCGCGACCGGGCTGCGCGGCCGGTCGCCCGCCCGCGTCGTGGTGCTGGTCGGCGACGCCGAGCTGGACGAGGGCAGCAACGCCGAGGCGATCCAGGTCGCCGGCCGGTTCGGGCTCGGCAACCTCACCTGCGTCGTCGTGGACAACCACAGCGACATGCTCGGCTGGCCCGGCGGCATCGCGTCCCGCTTCGCCCTCGAGGGCTGGTCCGCCGCAGAGGTCCGCACCGGCGACCAGGCGCGCCTGACGGCCGCGCTGCGGCGCACCGAGGCGGACCGCCCGACCGTGGTGGTCGTCGACACCACCGGCACCGGAACGACACGGAGGCACGCAGCATGACCACCCTCACCACCACCGGACCTGCGCCCGCACGGGCCCTCGACCTGCGCACCCGCTTCTACGACGAGCTCGACCCGCTGCTCGACGCGCACCCGGACGTCGACGTCGTCCTGGCGGTCATCGGTGCCGGCTACCTGCCGCGCACGATCGCCCGCCACCCCGGGCGCGTCATCGACGTCGGCATCCGCGAGCAGGCGCTTGTGAGCGTGGCGGGCGGCCTCGCACTGGCCGGTCGCCGCCCGATCGTCCACACCTTCGCGTCGTTCCTCGTGGAGCGGGCGTACGAGCAGGTCAAGCTCGACCTCGGCCACCAGGACGTCGGCGCGGTGCTGGTGAGCGCGGGCGCGTCCTACGACGTGTCCGCCGGGGGCCGCACCCACCAGGCGCCCGCCGACGTCGCGCTGATCTCCGCGCTGCCGGGCTGGACCGTGCACGTGCCGGGCCACGCCGACGAGGTCGGCGAGATCCTGCGGCGCGAGGCCGCCGGCACCGGGCGCGTCTACGTGCGTCTCTCCGGGCAGCGCAACGCCCGGCCCGGCCCGGTGGACGGGCGCCTGCACCTGGTGCGCGACGGCGGGGGAGCGGCGGCCGCGGACGGGACGGCGCCGCTCGTCGTCGCCGTCGGCCCGATGCTCGACACGGTGCTCGCGGCCACCGCCGACCTGCCCGTCCGCGTCGCGTGGACCGCCACCCCGCACCCGCTCGACACGGCGGGGCTGCGCGCCCTCCTGCCCTCGGACCGCCCGACGTCGCTCGCCGTCGTGACGCCGTACCTGGAGGGCACCGGGGCGGGCGCCGTGGCCGCCGCCCTGGCCGACCGGCCCAGCCGGGTGGTGCACGTCGGCGTGCCCGCCGAGACCGAGCTGCGCCGGTACGGCTCGCCCCGCGAGCACGCGGCCGCGCACGGCCTCGACGCGGCGGGCGTCCGGCGACGCGTGGAGGCGCTCCTAGGCTGAGCGTCGTGACCAGCGAGCACCCCAGCGCGGCCTACGCCGCCCATGCCCAGGAGTACACGGACCTGTTCGGCTCGATGGACGCTGTGCACGACGACGACCGCGACCTCGTCGCCCGATGGGCGGCCGGGCTGGCCGGCCGCGTCGTCGACGCCGGCTGCGGGCCCGGGCAGTGGACGGACTTCCTCGCCCGGCAGGGCGTCGACGCGGAGGGCGTGGACCTCGCCGAGCCGTTCCTGGAACGCGCCCGCGCGGCGTACCCGGGCGTCCGGTTCCGCCGCGCCGCGCTGGACGACCTCGGCGTGCCCGACGGCAGCCTCGGCGGCGTGCTCGCCTGGTACTCGGTCATCCACACCGCGCCCCCGCAGATGGACGCCGTGCTGGCCGAGCTCGCGCGCGCCCTCGCCCCGGGCGGCGGTCTGCTGCTCGGCTTCTTCCGCGGCCCGCGGGTGGAGCCGTTCGACCATGCCGTCGCGACCGCGTGGTTCTGGCCGCCCGACGAGCTCGCCCGGCGGCTCGACCGCGCGGGGTTCGACGTCGTGGCGACCGCGTCCCGCACCGACCCCGGCGTCCGCCCGCACGGCGCGGTCACCGCGCGGCGCCGCCCCGGGGGCGACGCCTGAGCCGTCGGACGTCAGCCCATGGTGCGCAGCGCGGCGGGGATGGGCGTGTCCCCCGTGGAGAACCGCACGAACCGCCCGATGGTGGCGGGCTCGCGCAGCGTCCAGGCGACGACCTGTGCGACGTCGGCCCGCGGCACGCTCGAGTCGGTCCCGGCGGGGAGGGCGCCCGTCTCCGGGAACAGGCTGACCCGACCCGTGGGCGGCTCGTCGGTGAGGGTGCCGGGGCCGAGGATCGTCCAGTCGAGGTCGGTCGTGCGCAGGTGGTCGTCGGCGGCCAGCTTGGCGTCCGCGTAGGCGAAGAAGCCCGCGTCCTCGGGGACGCCGTGGTCCGGCGTCGAACCGACCCACGACACCATGACGTACCGGCGGACCCCGGCGCTCGCGGCGGCGTCCATGGAGCGGATCGCGGCGTCGCGGTCGACGGCGTACGTGCGCGCCGCGTCGCCCCCGCCCGCTCCGGCGGACCAGACGACGGCGTCGGCCCCGACGAGGGCGGCGGCGATCTCCTCGGTGCTCGCGTGCTCGACGTCCAGCAGCACCGGCTCCGCGCCCAGGTCCGCCACCCGATCGGTCTGCTCGGGCTTGCGGACCACGCCGGCGACGTCCGTCACGGGGCCGATCCCGCCGTCGGCGAGCAGCGGGACGAGCTGGCGTGCGACCTTGCCGAGCGCACCGATGACGACGACCTTCATGACGACCTCCGAGCACGTGACGAACCGGACTCCCACCGTCGCGCACCGACCCCCCGGACGCCAACCGTCGAACCGGGTCCCGGCGCGACCCGGAGCCGATCCTGAGCGAGGGTTCTGCCGATCCTGAGCCGATCTTGAGGTCTCCGACGCACGCTCTTCGTGGGGCGACCCAAGAACGCACGGCGCCACCCCGACTCCCCCTTCCGCGGGGCGGCGCCGTGCATCCCCCGGAGCAGAGCTCGGCGGACCCCGCCGCGGCCGTCAGGTCGGCAGTCGGCGCACAGGGCGGCAGTTCGAACTGCCGCCGGGAACGGGAACTGCCGACCAGGAGCGGCCAGTGCTCAGCGACCGTGCTCAGCGGCCCGGGCGATGCGGGCGGCGAGGACGGCGAACGCGACGGCCAGCCCTGCCTGCACGACGACGGCCACCGCGAAGCCGCGCGGCAGCCCGGCCGCGCCGCCGTCGGCCGCCCCCGCGGCGACGGCCTGGAACAGCCCCCCGAGCACCGCGACGCCCAGCCCGAGGCCGAGCTGCTGGAGCGTGGTGAACAGCCCGCCCGCCACCCCGGCGGCCCAGGTGGGCGTGCGCGACAGGACGGTCCGCAGCACGGGCCCGTACATGAGCGCCTGCGCGGCGCCGAGCGCCATCAGCAGCGGCTGCAGCGCACCGGTCGTGTCGCCGTGCCCGCCGCCCACCACGACACCCAGCCCGAGCAGCACCGCCGCCTGGACCAGGGCCGCGCCCGTCATCGTCCAGCGCCCCGTGCGCCGCTCGATGGCCGGCAGAGCGAGGGCCGTGCCGATGAAGGCCCCGCCGAAGCCGAGCAGCAGCACCACGGTGCCCCACGCGTCCGCACCGAGCGCACCCTGGGCGAGCGCCGAGACCTCGTACAGGAACGCCCCGTAGCCCGTGAAGAACAGGAGCGTCATGACGAGGCCGTGCCGCACGGCAGGGGTGCGCAGGACGCTCGGCGGCACGACCGGCAGCTCGCCGCGCCGCTCGGCCGCGCGCTGGGACCGGGCGAACAGGGCGAGGACGACGCCCGCGGCGGCGAGCATCGCGAGCAGCGCCGGCGGCCAGCCGGCGGACGCGCCGAGGGTCAGCGGCACGACGAGCAGGAGGAGGCCGGCGGCCAGCAGGGCCGCGCCGCGCAGGTCGAGGGCAAGGGGTGCCGTGGAGCGGGACTCCGGCACGCTGCGCAGCGCGAGCAGCGCCGCCGCCGCGATCACGCCGGTGGCCACCTGCACCAGGCGCCACCCGAGGTGCGGGCCCGCGACGCCTGCCACCGCACCCGCGAGGACCTGCCCGGCGATGGTCGCGACGCCGCTGACCGCGGTGAAGAGGGTGACGCCCAGCGCGCGCAGGCGGTCGGGTGCTGCCGACTGGATCGTCGAGAGCACCTGTGGCGTGAACAGCCCCGCGGCGACGCCGAGGCCGGCCCGGAGCGCGATCAGCGTCGGCAGCCCGGGCGCCACGGCGGCCGCGGCCGACAGCCCCGCGAACGCCGCCAGCCCGACGGCGAGCAGCCGCCGTCGGCCGTACCGGTCACCGAGCCGCCCTGCGACGACGAGCGTGGCGGCGAACGTCGTCGTGTACGCGGAGAGGACGAGCTGGCCGCCCGACGTCGCGGCGCCGAGGTCCGCCGTGATCGCCGGGGCGAGGAGGTTGACGGACCCGAACGTCATGTTGACCGGGAGGTAGGCGACGAGGAGGACGGCGAGGCCGAGGCCGGTGAGCGCGCGGCCGGGAGCCGCCGCCGCGGCGAGCGGGACCGGGCGGCGCGCGCCGCGCGCGGAGGTCGCGGCGGCGGTGGTGGTGGTCGAGGTCATGCCACGACGGTGCGCCTGCGCCCATCCTGGTACCAGGAGCCTGCTGATCGTGGTACCAGCACCACCTGGTTCGCGGGTGCGATCGGGGCGACACTGGTCGCCATGACCGTCGCCGCGCCCGACCGTGCCGCCCTCGGGGAGTTCCTGCGCGAGCGTCGCGGACGGATCGGCCCGGGGGACGTCGGGCTGCCCGTGAGCGGCCGTCGTCGCACCCCGGGCCTGCGCCGCGAGGAGGTGGCGCAGCTCGCCGGGGTGGGGGTCACCTGGTACACGTGGCTGGAGCAGGGGCGGGCGCGGAACGTCTCGGACCAGGTGCTGGACGCGGTGGCCCGGGTGCTCCGTCTCGACGCCGCGGAGCGGCGGCACCTCTTGGCGCTGGCCGGGCGGGAGGCCGCCGTCGCGCCGGGTCCGCCCGCCGAGGTGCGCCCGGAGCAGCTGGCCGTGCTGGAGCAGCTGCTGCCCTACCCGGCCGCGATCCAGACGGACTGCTACGACCTGCTCGCCGCCAACCGCGCCTACCGGTACCTGTTCGACGACCTCGACGCCCGCCCGCCCGACGAGCGCAACTGCGCCTGGCTGATGTTCACGGACCCGCGGTGGCGCGCTGCCCTGGGCGACACCGAGGACGTGGTGCTGCACAACATCGCCGCGCGGTTGCGGGCACGGGAGCCCGAGCACCGCGACGACCCGCGCTGGTCGGCCCTGCTGGCGCGGCTGCGCGCCACCTCGCCCGACTTCGTCCGGCACTGGGAGTCGTACGACGTCGCGGGCGACGGCACGCAGCTGCGGCGCTACCGGTCCGCGCGCGTGGGCCGGCTGGAGGTGCACTTCCAGAGCCTGTGGCTCGACCGCGCGCGCGGCGACCGCGTCATCCTCATGACGCCCGCGGACGACGCGACCCGGCAGCGCCTGGAACGGCTGGACGCGCTGGTCGGCGCGGCTCCGGCGACGACGACGCGCGACGACGCGGTCTCCCGTGCCGACGTCGTGGCCGGGGGAGTCGTGGACCGCTGACCTGCGTGATCCTCGGAGGAGGGTCCGCTCGTCGTGGAATGGCCGTGTCGGGCACGACGGCCGCGGGGGATGATGGTCCTCGTGCGCACCATCCGACAGAGCCGCAAGCTCCTCAACGTCCGCTACGACGTCCGCGGTCCGATCCTCGCCGAGGCCCAGCGCCTCGAGGCCGAGGGGCACCGCATCCTCAAGCTGAACATCGGCAACACGGCGCCGTTCGGCTTCGAGGCACCGGCCGCCATCCAGGCCGACGTCGTCCACCACCTGCCGGAGGCGCAGGGGTACAGCGACTCGCGCGGCATCTACGAGGCGCGCACGGCGGTGGCGCAGTACTACCAGTCGCGCGGCCTGCGCGACACGACGGTGGACGACGTGTTCATCGGCAACGGCGTCTCCGAGCTCATCTCGATGGTGCTGCAGGCGTTCGTCGACGAGGGGAACGAGATCCTCGTGCCCGCGCCGGACTACCCCCTGTGGACGGGGGCGGTGACGCTGTGCGGCGGCACGGCCGTGCACTACCGGTGCGACGAGGAGAACGGCTGGATGCCGGACCTCGAGGACATCGAGTCGAAGATCACCGAGAACACGCACGCGATGGTGATCATCAACCCGAACAACCCCACCGGCGCCGTGTACAGCAAGGAGATGGTCGAGGCGCTCGTGGACATCGCGCGCCGGCACGACCTCGTGATCCTCACCGACGAGATCTACGAGAAGATCCTGTTCGACGGCGCCACCCACCACCACGCGGCGGCCGCGGCGGGCGACGACGTGCTGTGCCTCACGTTCAGCGGACTGTCGAAGGCGTACCGGGTGTGCGGCTACCGCGCCGGCTGGGTCATGATCTCGGGCCCCAAGGAGAACGCGACCGAGTTCCTCGAGGGCCTCACGCTGCTGGCCAACATGCGCATGTGCGCGAACGTGCCCGCGCAGCACGCCATCCAGACGGCGCTGGGCGGCTACCAGTCGATCGACGAGCTCATCGTGCCGGGCGGGCGGTTCTACGACCAGGCGATGCTGGCCGACAAGCTGCTCAACGAGCTGCCCGGCGTCACCTCCGTGCGTCCGCGCGGAGCGCTGTACTGCTTCCCGCGCCTGGACCCGGAGATGTACCCGATCGACGACGACCAGCAGTTCGTCATCGACCTGCTGCGGGCCAAGAAGATCCTGGTCACGCACGGCACCGGGTTCAACTGGTTCGAGCCCGACCACTTCCGCCTCGTCACGCTGCCCGACGAGGAGGTCCTCACCGAGGCCATCGGCCGGATCGGGGAGTTCCTCGCCACGCGCCGCCGCTAGGCCCGCCCGCTCGACGTAGCGG
>NZ_JBHUWC010000167.1:0-9073 GCF_042670225.1 Isoptericola sp. NPDC057191
GACCCGCCCTGTGATCGTCACAGGGCGCCGACCCCGGCGCCCCTGACGTCAGGAGTCCGTGATGGACACCACGACCATCGTCTGGATCGTCGTCGCCGTCGTCGTCGTGCTGCTGCTGGTGCTGCTCGCCGTGATGCTCGCGCGCCGGTCGCGGGCCGCCCAGGAGCGCCGGCAGGCGGAGCGGCGCGACGAGGCGGCCGAGCTGCGCCAGAAGGCGGAGCACGACCGGATCGCCGTGCAGGAGCGCGAGGCCGCCGCCGCGAAGCTCGACGCGCAGGCCCGGATGTCGCAGGCGGAGGCCGACCAGAAGGCTGCCGAGGCGGCGCGCCTGCAGGAGGAGGCCCGGAGCCGGGACGCGAGCCTCGGCGAGCGCCGGGCCCAGGTGGACGAGCACCTGCGCCGCGCCGACGAGCTGGACCCGGACCGGCCGGACACGTCGACGGCGGGTCCGACGGACCGACCGGCAGACGGGCCGCGGCACCGCGAGCCGGACGACCGGCAGGCCTGACGGGGCCCGGCACGGGCGCGTCGGGCGCCGCTCATCCCAGGTGGAGCACGCCCTGCACGAGGGTGGCGACGCCGCCGGCGTACGCGAGCACGACGAGCCCGCGGCGGACGGCGACGGCCGACACGTGGGGCGCCAGCCGGTCCCCGACGACCAGCCCGGCGACGACAGCACCGAGCACCACGGCCCACTGCCACACGGCGAAGGGCGGGAACGACGCGTCCGTGAGCAGCAGCTTCGCCGCGAGCGCAGCGAGCGCGTTGGTGGCGAAGAACGGCTGCGCGGTCGCGGCGAAGCCGCGCGGCTCCCACCCGCTCAGGACGGAGTAGATGGCCAGGGGCGGCCCGCCGACGCCCGCGGCCACGCTGCCCACGCCGCTCGCCATGCCCGTGACGACCAGCGGTGCCCGGGACCCGGGCCGCAGCGGATGGCGCCCGCCGCGGCGCAGGCGGGTGGTGACGACGGCGAGCGTCATGGCGGCGATCACGAGCGCGCCGATGGTGATCTCCAGGGCCGCCGTGCTGGCGTCGCGCAGCAGCAGGGCGGACGGCACCATGACCAGCACCGACGTGGTCGCGAGCCACGCGTAGCGCCGCCAGTCGACGTCGCGCACGACGCGGCCGAGGATCAGGGCGGACGCGATCGAGCCGGCGAGGTTGACGAACAGCACGCCCTCGAGCGGGCCGACGACGAGCACGATGAACGGGCCCGCGACGAGGCCGAACCCCATGCCTGTGACCCGCTGGAGCGCCCCGCCCACGAGGATCGCGAGGACGAGGAGCAGCAGCACCGGACCACCGTACCCGGCCGCAACGTGCGTGCTGACCTGCTCCTCAAACGGCCGGAATGAGGATCAGGTCAGCACGCTCGTTGCGCGACGGGCAGCGCGCGACCGGGCAGAATCACCCCGTGGCGAAGAAGAGCGGGCAGCGCTCGCACGGGACACCGGCCGTCGTCGCGCTCGACCGGGCGGGGGTGCCGTACGAGCTGCACCCCTACGAGCACGACCCGGCGTCGACGCTGAGCTACGGGCTGGAGGCGGCTGCCGCCCTGGGCGCCGACCCGGAGCAGGTGTTCAAGACGCTGCTGGCGGACGTCGACGGACGGCTCGTGGTCGGGATCGTGCCCGTGGCCGGGTCCCTGGACCTCAAGGCTCTCGCGCGCGCCGTCGGCGGCAGGCGCGCGGTGATGGCGGACCCTGCTGCGGCGCAGCGCGCCACCGGGTACGTGGTCGGCGGGATCTCCCCGCTCGGCCAGAAGCAGCGGCACACCACCGTGCTGGACGAGTCGGCGGCCGCGTTCGACGTCGTCTACGTGTCCGCCGGACGCCGAGGGCTGGACGTCTCGCTCTCCCCCGACGCGCTGCTGCGGCTCACCGACGGCCGGCTGGCCCCGATCGCCCGCGCCTGACGGCGGTCAGTGCCGGTTCAGTGCCGGTTCAGTGCTGGTACGACGGGTACCGCGCGTCGCTGGGCACGATGTCCTTGCCGAGCGGCAGCAGCGAGATCGGGATCATCTTGAGGTTCGCGATCGCGAGCGGGATGCCGATGATCGTGATCGCCTGCGCGATCGCCGTCGTGATGTGCCCGATGGTGAGCCAGATGCCGGCGAACACGATCCAGATGATGTTGCCGAGCACCGACCATCCCCCGGCCTCCGGCTTGTCGACCACGGTGCGGCCGAACGGCCACAGCGCGTACCCCGCGATCCGGAAGGACGCGATGCCCCACGGGATGGCGACGATCGTGATGCAGCACAGGATCCCGGCGGCGGCGTAGCCGAGCGCCAGCCAGAAGCCGCCGAAGACGAGCCAGATGATGTTGAGCAGGGCCTTCACTCCCCCATCCTCGCCCGCCCTCGTCGCGCACCACCACCCGGGATCCCCCTGACCCGACCCTGGTCCGGGCGGCGTGCACGCGTTCGTAGACTGGCGCCATGCCAACCGACCGTCCCGGGATCCCCGCACGCCTCGCCGCCGTCCACGACCGCGTCGCCGCGGCCGCCCGCGCCGCGGGCCGCGACCCCCGCGACGTCCGGGTGCTGCTGGCCACGAAGACCCAGGACGCCACGACCGTGCTCGACGGGGTGCGCGCCGCCCTCGACCTCGCCGACGCCGCCGGCGACGACCGTCCCGTCCTGGTGGGCGAGAACCGCGTGCAGGAGCTCGTCGCGAAGGCCCCGGCGCTCGCCGCCCTCGTCGCCGCCGGACGGGTCGAGGCCCACCTCATCGGGCACCTGCAGAAGAACAAGGTGAACGCCGTCCTCGTCGCCGCGACGGGCGTCGACTCGGTCGACTCCCTCGACCTCGCCCGGGCGCTGTCCACCCGCTGCGCGCGCGACGGCCGCACCCTCGACGTCCTTGTGCAGGTCAACGTGTCCGGCGAGGACAGCAAGTCCGGCGTCGCGCCCGACGACGCCGCGGCGCTCGCACGCGACGTCGCCGCGCTGCCCGGCCTGCGTCTCACCGGCTTCATGACCATCGGCGCCCGCTCGGACGACGACGCGCTCGTGCGCGCCGGATTCGCCCGCCTGCGCGCCGTGCGCGACGACGTCCTGGCGAGCGGCGCGCCCGGGACGTCCGACGCCCGCGAGCTCTCCATGGGCATGACCGGCGACCTCGAGCTCGCCGTCGCCGAGGGGGCCACCGTCGTCCGCGTCGGCACCGCCGTCTTCGGCGCGCGCCCCACCCCGCCCCCGTCGAGGTAGCCGGGGCACTACCTCGGCACGGCCCGCACTACCTCGGCAGTACTCGTACTACCTCGACAGGACCCGCACTACCTCGGCACTGCTCGTGCTACCTCGGCACTGCTCGTGCTAGCTCGGCAGGGCTTGTGCTACCTCGGCAGGACCCGTACTACCTCGGCAGGACCCGTGCTACCTCGGCAGGGCTCGTGCTACCTCGACGGGGCGGCACCCAGACGTGCGAGGGCGCCGCGGACGCCGTCCCCGCCGGCGAGGGCGTCGCGGGCGGACGCGACGTCCACCCCGGCGAGCAGCATGACGAGGGCGACCTGCACCTCTCCGTCCGCGTCGGCGAGGACGGGCGCGCACACCTCGGGCGTCAGGCCGGTCGCCTGGCTGAGCAGCCGCACGAGCCGTGCGCGGAGCTTCGCGTTGGTGGCGCGCACGTCCACCATGAGGTTCGAGTACGTCTTGCCCAGGCGGATCATCGTGGCGGTGGAGAACGTGTTGAGCACGATCTTCTGCGCGGTGGCGGCCTTCATCCGCGTGGAGCCGGTGACGGCCTCGGGGCCCGTGTCGACGAGGATCGCGACGTCCACCCGCCCGGCCAGCGGCGCCGCCGGGTTGGCACTGACGAGCGCGGTGCGCGCGCCGCGCTCACGGGCCAGGTCGAGCGCGCCGCCGACGTACGGGGTGCGGCCGCTCGCCGCGAGCCCGACGACGAGGTCGTGCGGGCCGACGTGGTCGAGGTCCCGGCGGCCCGCCTCGGCGTCGTCCTCCGCGCCCTCGACCGCGAGCGTCATCGCGTCCGGCCCGCCGGCGAGGTGGGCGTCGAACCACTCCGTCCCGACGTCGTACGTCGGCGAGAGCTCGACGGCGTCCAGCACGCCGAGGCGCCCGGACGTCCCCGCGCCCACGTAGTGCACGCGACCGCCCGCGCGGATCGCCTCGACGGCGAGCTCCACGGCCTGCGCGACGTGGGACTGCTCGGCCCGCACCACGTCCGCGACGCCGGCGTCCTCGTCGAGGATGAGCCGGACCACGTCCGCCGCGGGCAGCAGGTCGATGTCGGTGGTGCGCGGGTTGCGCTCCTCCGTCGGCGAGACGAGCCGCGCGACCTCGAGCAGGTCGTCGGGCGTGTCGACGGGGGTTCCGGTGGGGTCGGTGGCGTTCGCTCCGCTCATCGGTGGCTTCCTCTCGGGGTCGTCAGGAGGCTCGCGCTCGTCAGAGTGCCCGGGGGCGAGGTGGTGAGGACGAGGCGCCGTACGGCGCCTCGCACGGGGGTGACGGGCAGGGGGGTCGGCGGGGTGAGCGACCCCAGGACGACGGGGCGGCGGGCGCCCGTGGCCTGCCGCCGCTGCGGGCCGGGGGCGGTGCCCGGCACGCCGTGCACGCCGAGGAACCCGAGCAGGGCGAAGAGGTATGCCTCCTTGCCGTCCCCGGGCAGCCCGAGCTCGTCGGCCGTGACGAGCTCGGTCGTGGTGGGCAGGTGCGCCCGCAGACGGGCGACGAGCACGGGGTTGCGGGCGCCGCCGCCGGAGATCACGACGCGCCCGACGCCGACCGCCGGGCCGTGCTCGGCGAGCGAGCGGGCCACGGTGGTCGCCGTGAGCTCTGTGAGCGTGGCCACGAGGTCGGGGATGCTCAGCCGGTCCGCGCTCAGTCCTGCGGCGGCGAGCTGGGTCGCGACGTACTCGCCGTCGTACAGCTCGCGGCCCGTGGAGCGCGGGACCGGGAGGTCGTAGTACGGCTCGGCGAGCAGCGCGTCGAGGGCGTCCGGGTCGACCCTCCCCTGCGCGGCGAGCGCCCCGTCGCGGTCGAACGGCTGGCCGGTGAGGCGCTGCACGACGTGGTCGACGAGGCAGTTCCCCGGTCCGGTGTCCCAGCCCAGGACGGGCGTGTCGCGCGCGCCGACGATCGTCACGTTGGCGATCCCGCCGACGTTGAGCGCCGCCGTGTCGCGGGCGCCCTCCTCGCCGTCGTGCCCGAGCCACAGCGAGTCGAGGACGCTCACCAGGGGCGCGCCCTGCCCGCCGGCGGCGACGTCGGCCACGCGGAAGTCGCTCACCACGGGCCGGCGGGAGCGCTCCGCGACCCAGGCGGGGTTGCCGAGCTGCAGGGTGCCGCGCGTGCGCCCCGCGACCACCCAGTGGTGCAGCGTCTGGCCGTGCGAGGCCACGAGGTCGGCGTCGCCCCCGGCGAGGTCGTCCACGGCGCGCCGGGCGGCGGCGCCGAGCTCCTGTCCGACGAGCGTGTCGAGCTGGCACACCTCGCCCATGTCGACGGGCGCTGGTGGCAGGGCCGCGAGGATCCGCCGCCGCAGGTGGTCGGGCCAGGGGTACTCGGTGTGCCCGAGCGGGCGCAGGTGCAGGGAGCCGTCCGCGCGCAGGTCGAGGTCGGCGGCCGCGGCGTCGATCGCGTCGACGCTCGTGCCGGACGAGATGCCGATGACGATCATCGCCCCACCCCCGCACGCGAGGTCGCGGGGGCGAGCAGAGCCACCGCGGCCTCGGCGTTGGCGCGCCCGGTGCCGCAGGCGAGCACGGTCGGGGGCAGCCCGCCCGGCAGCGCGGCGAGCCACCGCTCCCCCGCCTCCGGGACGCCGGTGTGGACGACGACGAGGTCCGGCCGCACGCGCTGCAGCGCGGCCAGCCGGTCGTGCTCGGCGCCGCCCGGCACCGGTTCGCGGGTGACGACGACCAGCGGGGCGGCACCCGGCCCTGCGGACCGGCCGAGGAGCCGCTCGCGCAGCTGGTCGAGCAGCTGGTCGAATCGTGCGTCGTCGAGCCGGGCACCCGGCCCCGGGTGCAGGCCCGCGCCGGGCCAGCGTTCCTGGACGGCACGCTGCACGTGCGTCGCCGTGCGGCCGGCGGCGTGGTCGAGGCGCAGCCGCAGGTCGACGACGTCGGGTGCGTCGGCGAGCGCCGGGACCGCGGGGCCCACCGTGCGGACGGCGCGGCGTGCGATCTCGGCGCCGACGACGGCGAGCGCCTCCTGCGCCCGGAGCGCGGCGTCCGGTCCGGTGTCCACGAACCCACGCCGCGCGCGCAGCCGTGCCGCGAGCGCGTCGGTGCGCCGGCGGGACGCGGCGAGCCGTTCCAGTGTGAGGCGACCGGTGCGGACCGCGTCGGAGAGCGCCTCGACGGCGGAGCGGAACAGCGCCTCGTCCTCGCGCCCCGCCGTGGTGCCGAGGCACAGCAGGTCCGCACCGCCCTCGACGGCGCGGACCGCGACCTCCCCCACGTCTGCCCCGTCCGAGACGGCGCGCATGTCGAGGGCGTCGGTGATCACGGGGCCGGCGTGGCCGAGCTCGCGGGCCAGGGCGGCCACGGCGGGTTCGAGCGACGCCGGCGCGGGGCCGAGCGCCGGCACGACGACGTGCGCCGTCATGAGGGCGTCGGCCGCTGGGGCGTCGTCGGTGCCGACGCCGTCCGTCGCGAGGGCGGCGGCGAACGGCACGAGGTCCCGTCGGTGCAGCGTGTCGAGGTCGGCGTCGACGACGGGCAGCTCGAGGTGGGAGTCGGTGGTGGTCGAGCCGTGCCCGGGGAAGTGCTTCGCGCACGTGCCCGCGCCCCCGCGCTGCAGCCCGCGCGCGAAGGCGGCGCCGTGCCGTGCGACGAGGTCCGGGTCGGTGCCGAACGCGCGCACCCCGATCACCGGGTTGCCCGGCGCGTCCACGTCGAGCACGGGGGCGAGGTCGAGGTCGACGCCGACGGCCACGAGCAGCCGGCCGAGCGCCTCCCCGGCGTCGCGGGTCAGCCCGGCGTCGTCGACCGCGCCCAGCGCCGCGGCGCCGGGCAGGGACGACCCGGCCGCGGCCTCGAGCCGCGACACGTCGCCGCCTTCCTCGTCGGTGGCGACGAGGAGGTCGGGGGCGGCCTCGTGCAGGCGGGCGGTGAGCGCCGCCGTGGTCGCGAGGTCCGGCGTGTTGTGCGCGAACAGGACGACGCCGGCGAGGCCGTCGCGCGCGGCGGCGAGCAGCCAGCCGGGTGGCGTGCTGCCCGAGAACCCCGGGAGCAGCACCCCGAGCACGGCGCGCCGGACGACGTCGGCGCCGGGCGCGCTCATCCCTTCACCGCCCCGGCGGTCAGGCCGGAGGCGAGCCGCCGCTGGACCAGGATGAAGAAGATCATCACGGGCACGGTGATGATGGTCGAGGCCGCCATGATCGAGCCCCAGTCGTTGGAGTGCTGCCCGAAGAACGACCGCAGACCGATGGCCACCGTGTAGTTCTGGGTCTCGCCGCCGAGCAGCGTCATCGCGAAGACGAACTCGTTCCACGCCGTGATGAAGCTGAAGATGCTGGTGGCCACGAGCCCGGGCGCCACGAGCGGGAGCAGGATGGAGCGGAACATCCGGCCCCAGGTGGCGCCGTCCAGGTAGGCGGCCTCCTCCAGCTCGACCGGCACGGCCGCGACGAAGCCGCGCAGCATCCAGATGCCGAACGGCAGGGCGAGCGCGACGTACACGACGACGAGGCCGGTGAGCGTGCCGAGCAGCTCCAGGTTGCGCACCTGCACGAACAGCGGGATGACGAGCGCCTCGAGGGGCACCATCTGCACGACGAGCACGAGCATGAGCACCTGGGTGCGCAGCTTGAAGCGGAACCGCGCCACCGCGACGGAGGCCAGCAGGGCGAGCAGGGACGACGCGAGCACCGTCAGCAGCGCCACCAGCAGCGAGTTGCGCAGGAAGACGTCGAAGCCGCCGTCGGTGAGCACGAACTCGAAGTGCTCCAGGGTGGGCTCGGCGGGCACGAACGACGACCCGCGGCCGGCCTTGCCGTCGAAGGCGCTCACGAGCATCCAGTACGCCGGGAACAGCGTGAAGACGAGCAGCAGCGTGACGGCCACGCCCTTGCCCACCTGGACCGTGGTCGAGGGGCGGCTCACAGCTCCTCCTCCTTCAGGATGGTGCGCACGTAGGCGACGGTGATGCCGAGCAGCAACAGGGTGAGCAGGACGGCGATGGCGGCGCCGAAGCCGTACCGGTTCTGCCCGAACGACTCCGTGTACGACCACACCCCGAGGTTGAGCACGTCACGGTTGCTGCCCGCGCCGCCCGGCATGAGGTAGACCTGCGCGAACACCTTGAAGTCCCAGATGGTCGACAGGATGATCACGACCGCGAAGATCTGCCGCAGCTGCGGCACGATCACCGAGAAGAACCGGCGCCACGGTCCGGCGCCGTCGATCTGGGCGGCCTCCAGGAGCTCCTTCGGCACGCCGAGCAGGCCGGCGAGCACGGTGATGGCGACGAACGGGAAGCCGTGGTGCACCACGTTGAGGAGCACGATGGCGTAGAACGACCAGCGGTCGGTGAACCAGTTCACGGGCGCGTCCTGCAGCCCGAAGGACTGCAGGACGTGGTTGAACACGCCGCGGTCGGCGTCGAAGATCCAGATCCACACGTACGTGCCGGTGACGGCGGGCATCGCCCAGGCCGCCATGATGGCGCTCGACACGACGGTGCGCCAGAAGCGCCCGAGCGAGGCGAGCAGCACCGCCACGGCGGTGCCGAACACGACCGTGCAGGAGACGGACAGCACAGCGAACACCACGGTGTTCGGCAGCACCACCGCCCAGAGCTGCTCGGAGGTGAAGATCTCGGTGAAGTTGTCGAGGCCGATCCAGTTCGGCTCGCCGGAGACGATCTCCTTCAGGCCGTAGTCCTGCAGGGAGAACAGCACCACCCGCACGAGCGGCCACAGGAGCAGCACGGCGAGGACGAGCAGGGCGGGCGCCAGCAGCATCCACGGGCGCGTGCGCGCGAGCAGGGACCGACCGGGCGGGCGGCGCCCGCCGGGGCCCGGCGGCGGGCGGGGGGCGCGGGGGGGCGCGCCCCGGCGCGGGGGCGGGCGCCCGCCGCCCAGTCGGTGCCGGGGTC